>JBILWF010000108.1:0-6878 GCA_044370075.1 Chthoniobacteraceae bacterium
TGGTGGTCATCACGATCATTGGCATCCTAGCAACCCTGGCCCCGTCGGCGATTTCCAATGCCATCACCAGTGCGAACAAGGTGCAGGCGCTGAGCGGTGCGCGCAACGTGGGAATGGCGCTGCGCCAGTATGCGGGTGACAATGACGGGGCCTACCCGGAGGGTTCCACGGCCGTGACAGCTTTTAACCACCTTTTCCCCCAGGCGGCGGGCGCCAACGGCTACATCAAGGACAAAAAACAGTTTTACGTCAAAGGATCCGCATGGACTCCCAAGCCGGTGACCGGCGGGGACCCTCTCAAGCTTGCGGCAAATGAGAACCACTGGGCCTATATGCAGGGACTTTCCACCGAAAGCCCTGAGAACTGGCCCCTGCTTTTCGACGGTCCCAAGGACGAAAGCGGCTCCTACTCGCCGCTGAAGTCGGAAAAAGGCGGGGTTTGGGAAGGGCGTGTGGCCATCGTGGTTCGCGTCAATGGCGCGGCCACTCCGGAAAAGCTCAAGGATTTGCGACTGCAGTCGGACGGACAGGGCAACGCACTGGCCCCCTCGGGTGACTGGCTCAAAGGCGCCACCTACGCGGCGCCCTACTGAGTTACGATGCCGCTTCCTCCCGGGCGGAGGAAAACTCTCAATCCAAAGAACCCCGGGAGAACCCGGGGTTTTTTTGCGCCCACGAGCCGCCGAGGTTTTCCGCAGCACGTGTTGCGAAACAGCCAGGCGTGATCGCCTGCGGCCGCTTCTCGGCGCGCACGTCTACGGCTGCCTTACCGCGGCCTGGGCAACCCAACCGCAAAGCCAGCCCCGCAGCCCCTCGGAGATCCCCTCCCCTCCGCGGTGGGAGACCACCACCAGACAGTCCCCCGCGCCGAAAACGGAGAATCCCCCCGCCGCCGAGTAGAATGTCAGCGAAGAGAAGGCATCGCGGCCCCCGCCAAACCGCTCCCCCGAAAGCAAAAGCCGCTCCAGTTCTTCGCGCACACCGGGCTGCTGCGGATCAAACCCGGGCCGGCCCGCGTGAGCCGCCGCGCCCCGCTCCCACAGGACAAACCCGCTCACCTGCGTAAAACGCCCCAGCGAAGACTCCAGCTCCGCAAACCGCCTCTCCCACCGCGCATCCGGACCGGACCGTGACGGAGCCAGCGCCTCCTCTCCGGCCGTGGCGCTCTCAGGTTCCCGCGTGGCGGCCGTTCTATCCGGCGAAACGCCCCCCCGCGTGAGAGGAATTTGTACGCGTCCTTTGGAACCGGAGGGCGGCTCGGGTGTGGGTTGCGCCTGAACGGAGGGGGGCGGATTGCGCTGGGAAGCGGGTACGGATACCGGCTCCGGAGGTTGTGCGGAGGCGAACTCCGGGAGGGTCTCCGCGTAGGCGGCGAGAATCCTGCGCAGGCGCAGGTTGGGAACCGCCGCCTTGGAATCCTGCCCGCCGGGCGCGGGAGGCTGTGCGGGCCCGGAACCGCCCTCTTCTTCGCGAACCTCCTGCTGGGCAGCCGTACGGGTCAGGGTCGTGTCAAAGTCCCCGCCGCCCGCCTCCCGCGCCGGGGGGAGTCGGACGCCCCGCAGGGCCCGCCGCGTTTCACGCTCCTCCTGCCGCTTTTGCGGCGCAACCGAACGCTCCCCTTCCCAGTCCGAAAACGTGGCCGGATCAGTGGCCACCTCCGAAACGGTTTCCGCCGGCAACGCAGCCAGCCCTGCCTCGGGTTGCGCCAGACCAAGCGCAGGATCTTGCAGTTCACCCTCCGCCAGACTGACTCCCGGATCGGGCTCCATCACGCCCGGATCCCGAAACGTGCTGGGGTAAAAACGCGACAGATACCGGAGCGAAACCCGCGGGGCGCGGGGATCCTCCCCGGCCAGCAACGCCTCGGGGGGAAGGACCAGGACCTCGTGCACCACATCCCCACCGGGCTGACGCCACGCCGGGGGGATGCGTTTTAAGATTTTTTCAACGGCGATGCTCCGTCCCACAGTCTCCGGGGAACCCTTTTCGGAAGCGGCGGCATCCAACGGTTCAAACACGACCTCCTCGGCCGAAACAGGACGACGCCCGAACAAGGATCCAAAAAGCTCTCGGAACATGGGTGAAGAACATTCCCTAACCAATGCCGCGTCCGAGTGCAAACCGCCGGGCGTTTTGAAAAAAAGGGAACCGGGCTTTTTTTTGCGGGGGTCACACCACAAATGTCCGTCCCCCTCTGGCAGAATCGGGCCATGAACCCTTGGAACACCCTCACCCTCTGGATCCGCTCCCGCTCCCGCACCGTTCTCGCCCTGCTGGGCATGGTGCCCGAAACCAAATCCGAACAACTCTCGCTGCCCCTCGGGGAAACGGAAGGCCGGTCGGTTCCGGTCCGCAAAGCGCAGGCGCGGGCAGGACGGCGTTTTTCGCGGTAGCCCCGGCGGGGGCCCTGCACTAGGGTTGGGAAGCGTCAGTCCCCGTGTCCGCGCGGGACGGACGTCCCGCCGCCATGCACGAACCGCTTCTGGAATGCCGCTCCCTGACCAAACGCTACGCCGACCGGATTGTTTTGCGGGACATAAACCTGCATCTGGACGGGGGGGAGCGCCTTGCGCTGACAGGGCCCTCCGGGAGCGGAAAAACCACGCTGCTGAACTGTCTGGGAGGCATTGACCGGCCGGATTCGGGTCAGATTTTACTGTTTGGAAAGAGCATTGAAACGCTTCCCCCCGAGGAACTCGCCCTGCTGCGCCGCTCGCGCATCGGCACGATTTTTCAATTTTTTCACCTGCTGCCCACCCTTTCGGTGCGCGAAAACGTGGAGTTTCCGCTGCAGCTGATGGGCTGGCCCCCCGCGGAACGCGCCCGGCGTTCCGAGGCGCTGCTTGAGCGCGTCGGCATGCTCCACCGCGCCTCGGCGTTTCCCGCGCACATCTCGGGGGGCGAGATGCAACGCACCGCCATTGCGCGCGCCCTCGCGCCCGGTCCGCCTCTGCTGCTGGCGGATGAACCCACCGGAAATCTTGACTCCGCAAACGGAACTGTGGTGCTGGATTTGCTGCGGGAAATGACGCAGGAAACGGGCACCGCCCTCGTGCTGGTCACCCACAGCGCGGAAGCGGCCGCCATCTGTCACCGCACGCTGCGTATGCGGGACGGCAGCTTCGGAGAGGACACCCGCCCGCTCCCGCCCTCATGAGCACGTCTCCCGCGGCCTTCCCCCCCGCCCCCGCTTCCCCCGGCACCCGCGGCTGGCGCACGGTGGGTTTTCTTTTCTCAAAATTCACCCTACGGCACTGGCGGATGCACTCGCTGCGCGCTCTGGGACTGGTCGGCTTGCTGGCCATCGGCGTGGCGGTTTTCCTCTCCATCCGGCTGGCCAACCGGGCAGCGGTGGCCAGCTTTGTGAACTTCGCCGAGGCGGTCACCCAACAAACCGACGCCGTCTTGAGCGCGCGCGGCGGCAGCCTGCCGGAGAGCCTCCTGCGCGCACTGCGCATGGCGCTGGAGGGCACCGGCGTGGAGATTATTCCGCTCGTAGAGACAGTGGGGGCCGCTCCCGCCGCAGAAGGGCAGGGATCCCTCGGGACGCGCCCGAGCTACACGCTTCTGGGGGTGGATCTGGTGGCCATTCAAAATTATGCCTCGGCCAAAAAGGCGGAGCGTTCCTGGTTTGGACAGAGAAAATCCACCCCGGAACAAAACGATGCCCGAACCGGCAGCCCCGACGGATTCTGGGAAACGCTCCGCGCCCCCGATGCGCTGTTTTGCACGGAGGCGCTCGGGGCCGAACTCGGCCTCTCCGTGGGCGACACCCTCTCTATTTCGCTCCAAGACCAGCGTGTGGCGTGGACGATCGCGGGCTGGATTCCCTCGCGCGCCGACCAACCCGCCCCGCCCGCGGGACTGCTGGTTGCCGATCTGCCCACCGTTCAGGCGCTCTGCCACAAGGAAGGCCGGCTCGACCGGATCGAGTTTCTCTTTCCGCAATCCCGCCGGGGGACCCGTTCCCCGCAGGAAACGGAACGCCTTTTGGGCATAATCCAGTCCACGGCGGGTCCCCTCGGCACTGTGCGCACACCGGAGTCCCGCAAACTGGCCGCGGAAACCATGACGCGCGGATTCCGGCTCAACCTGACCATTCTCTCGCTGCTGGCGCTGGCAGTGGGCCTGTACTTGGTTTTTCAGGCGCTGGACGCGGCGGTGATCCGGCGCCGGGCGGAGATTGCCGTGCTGCGGGCGCTGGGAGTGACTCCGCGGGAGATTCGCGTGGCGTGGACGCTGGAGGCTCTGGCGCTGGGGATGGCGGGGGGCGTCGGAGGCGTCCTGCTCGGTTGGGGGCTCGCGCAAGGGGCGGTGCGGATGGTGTCCCAGACGGTCAACGCGCTTTACTACGCAACCCACGCGCGGGCCGCGGCGCTGCTGCCCGACGAGGCGCTGGCGGCGGTAGGTTTGGCGGTTTTGGCCAGCCTGCTCGCGGGCTGGCTTCCGGCGCGGGAGGCGGCCTCCACTCCGCCCGCCCAGCTCATGAACCTTTCGGTGGATACACCCCTCTCGGGCGGGGGAGCGTTTCGTGCGCGCGCCGGGTGGTGGTTGGTTGCGGCCGCATGCGCGCTGGCGTTTTTGCCGGCGGTTCCGCTTGCCTCGGGAGGCCAGTTTCCGCTGGCGGGGTACGGGGCGGCGTTTCTGGGCATTGTCGGAGCGGGATTTCTCGCGGGCGGCGCCTTGGGCACGCTTGGCCGAGTGGCAGAGGGCCGTGCAAACCCTTCAGCCGCCCTGCACCTGGCGGCGTCGCATCTGCGCTTTCCCACCAGCCGCCACCGGTGGGCGGTGGCCGGACTGCTCTGCGCGGTGGCGATGACCGGCGGCATGGCCATCCTTGTGGGGAGCTTCGAGCGCAGCGTGCGCGCGTGGATTGAGCACACCCTGCATTCCGACCTCTACCTCACGAGCGAGGCAAATCAAACCGCCTCCTCCTACAACCGCATTCCGGAGCGGACCTGGCGCAAAATTCTGGACCGGCCGGAGGTGGCCGAGAGCGACATCGCGCTGATTATTCCCCTCGAAATTCCCGGGGGCTCCATCCGCCTGATGGGGGCCAGTCTGGATTTTTCCCGGCGGCGCGACCAGTTCACATGGAAGCAGGCGCCGGCCGGCGGGGCGGTGTTTGACCCTGAGAAAAACGGAGCTCTTTGCCTCATGAGCGAATCCTTCGCCAACCGGTTTAAAAAAAAGCCGGGCGATACCGTTCAAATTCCTACCCCGCAGGGGGAGCAGACCCTGCAGATCGCAGGGACGTACACCGATTTTGGGGATGAGCAGGGAGTTTTGTTTGTGGAGCGTGCCCACGCGGCGCGCTGGTTTGGGACGCAGGAGGCCAGCACGCTGGCGGTGGTGCTGCGGGCGGGGGCGGATGCGCAAGGCGTTCAGGCGGCGGTGCGCCGGGAGCACCCGGGGATTGCGGTGTTTGAAAACGCGCACTTGCGTGCGGAGGTTCTGCGCATTTTCCAGCAAACCTTCGCGATCACCTTTGCTCTGGAGGGCATCGGGGTGGCGGTGGCGGTGGCAGGCCTCGGAGTGACCCTCGCCAGCATGCTCGCGGAACGCACCGGGGAGCTGAGCACGCTGCGTGCCCTCGGCATGACGCAGCGCGAGATCGCGCAAACCACGGCATGGGAGGGCGCGCTGCTGGCCGTGTGCGGCACGGGGGCGGGCATGGCGGCGAGCATCGGTTTGGGGGCGCTACTCATTCACGTGATCAACCGCCAGACCTTCGGGTGGACGCTGCAAACGCGGCACCCCTGGGGGGCGCTCATCACGCTCTGCCTGCTGGTGGTCGCCTCGGGGACGCTGGTGGCGTGGAGCGTGGGCCGCCGCGGCGCGGCGCTGCCGGCGGATCAGCGGGGATAAAACGCGGGCGCGTCAGCGAAAGGAATCCTCCGGGCGGATCCGGCGCGGCATCACCGCACAGGCATCCCCGCACCCAAAAAGGCGGCTCAAAAGGTGCCGGTTGCGGCTCACGCGCTGGTAGATCCACTCCGCAACCAAAATAACGCCCGGCAACCACAAAAACAACGCCAGCGGCCAGAGCAGGGGAAGACGCGCCCCGACAAAGCGCACCGCGCGCGCCCCCCGGTGGACGCACCCCGCCGGGGTGACACAGTGAATGGCCTCCCGAAGTTGTTCGGGGGTGAGTTGAGGCGCGATGCGCCCCACCTCCGGATCGTTCAGGGGCAGAAGACGCAGGGCGTTGCGCCAGTCCAGCCACGTCAGAACGCGCATCTGAAAGGTGCACAGGGAGCAGTCTTGGTCGTACAGCAGGGCGTACCGGGGGCGTTTTTCGGGGGGAGACTGGTTTGGGGACATGCGACGGGGATTCGGCTACTCAGACACCCACTCGACCTGGTGGTCGAGCACCTCGCCCGTCAACCGGTCGATGGAAACGCAAACCCAGGCGCGGCATTCGGAGCTTTTGGCAAAGCGTGCCAGGGCGTTGACTCCAACGGGCAGCTGTCCGGTTTGCACCACGATATCGAAGAAGAGGTTCCACACGCGCGTCTGGCCTGCGTCAGCCAGCGCACGGAGGATGGCTGCGCGGCGTCGCTGCACCTTCCAGTCGCGAGAGTCTTGAAACACGCGCGCGTCCAGGTCCGCAGAGTAGCCGGTGTAATGCCAGGTGAGCCAGTTGCGCCCAACCGACATGTCGGGGTTGCGGTTTGGCTCGCTGAAGGTGCGCGGCACCCGGGAGGTGTAGACGGGGGAGTTCGGCGGGATCTGGCCGTCGGCCAAATCCTTGGCAAAGAGCTTCCCGATTAACTCCGAAACGTTGGTGAGCGGCCCGTTCCAGATTTCCCTCCCGGTGGTGCGGCCAATCAGGGCCTGGGCCGCGCGGGAGGCTTCCTCCGGGGTCACCCCCACCG
>JBILWF010000109.1:0-6855 GCA_044370075.1 Chthoniobacteraceae bacterium
GGAGGCTTGGACCATTTCCGCAACGAACTCGCTCAGCGGACGTCCTTCGCGCATCTGACGCCGGATCCACTCAAAGTACGTGGCCGCCGCTTTGACGCTCATGGCATCCGGCGCGTAGTTGCCCCCGGCCACGCGCAGTTGCTCCGCCCAGATCGTCGTCCACAGATCGCCAAACGCGTCCGCCTGCAGCAGAGCGTCGATCTTGGCAGCGCGTTTCTCCGGGCGTAAATCCGCCATGAAGGCGCGGTATTCCTCTGGGGTCGGTGGACGCGCGGCAAGGTCGATGGTGACGCGGCGCAGAAAGGTCTCGTCGTCGCAGAGTTCGGAGGGGGCGATGCGCAGCTTCTGCAGCCGCTCAAAAATATGCGTGTCGATGTAGTTGTGCGCAACTGGATTCGGCCACTGGAACTTGTCCGGCTTTAGCACCGTCACACCCGCGCCGATGGCAAACCGACTGTAGCGTGCAAACACGTGCGTATCTCCCGCTGCGGTCCCGGCGCTGACACGTCCGTTTTCGTCGATGGCGGCCACCGCGGAGTTATTGGAGTGGTAACGGGCGAGATGGGTGACGTCCCGTGTGGAGCCGTCGCTTTGGCGGGCTATGACGCGCAGTTGGGCGTGCGTGGTTTTGCCCTCGAAAACAAAGCGTTCCTCGGCGAGCTCCAACCCCGTGGTGTCCGGCACGTCCTGAGCGTCATCGGGCGCTCCGGCCGCGATCCAGTCGTGGAGGGTTTTATAGTGGGTGCTGTCGGTGGCGAAGAGTTCGCCTCCCGTGTGTGGCACCTTCCCAACGGCTTTTAGCAGCAGCAGGCTGCGCTCGGGCATGGAGAGATTCACACGACGTCCCGCGATGTCGTGGACGATGCGCTGGTAATCACCCGCGGGATCGTAGCCGAAGAGCGAAAGCATGAAGCCGTCCTTGCCCTTGGCCGAGCCGTGGCAGGTGCCCGCGTTGCAGCCCGTTCGAAAAAGCACGGGCATCACATCTTGACGGAAACTCGGAGTCTTCTCGGCCAGCAGCGTGGCGGGCAGAAGCAGCGTGAAAAGCGTGATGAGATGTTTCATGGGATGAGCTAAAGTTTGGGATCGATCCGGAGGCTTCCCTTGCCGGCGCGCTGACGGATTTGCTGTCCGGCCGCATGGAGTGTGACCTCGCACTCCAGACCACTCACGGGGCCGAGCAACGCCTCGTCACTGGCTTCGATGTGAAAAACAACCTCCGTGGCACTTGCTGAAACCCGCGGCAGGGGTTCGCGCACTGTGACCCCTTTGGGAAGCCCAAGCAGGTTTACCACCGCCTCCCCCTCAAACGGATTCTTGGACGAAATTGTCCACCGGTATTCCGACGAGCCGCTGCGGCGCACGCTGGCCGGATCGCTGCGCAGATTGACGTAGGGCTCGGCCACCTTGAGTTGAACCACGGGTGCCGCGACGCGAACCTCGCCAGTCCCAAGGTACGAGTTGGGTTCACGCAGCGTCATCCCGACGATCGAGAGCGCGCCGTTACCGAGATTGGCGTCGCCGGTTGCCGAGACTTTCAACACCACTTCGCTCATGGCGCCCGGAACCGTTTCCGCCGGCGGCAGCGCAACACCGCCCGGAGCAAAATCCGCTTTGATGCTCACCGGCTCGGAAAAACCGGGTCGGCGCACGATCCTCACCGGAATCGCGAGTTCGCCCCCGCGCACCAGGGGGATCGACGGCGGAGTCACCTCAATACGGAACGGCGACTCGTCGGTCACCGCCATAATGAAACGGTCCAACCACACCGAACGCCAGTTGTTGCCACCCGAGTGGTTGATGAATGGGATCCGCTGCACGGAGGCCGTCTTCAGCGGGATTGCCGGGTCCGCCGCGCGAACCCCCAGCGTGACCACAGCTCCGCCGGGTTCCGAATCGGGGCCCGAAACAAGCTCGACCGGCCACACCGCGCTTCCACCGGGTACGCGGGTATTGGCCAGAAAGACGCCTTTTGGCAGCCCTTTTGCAAACACCTCCATGTCGCCTTTGAAGGTGGTTCCCTCGCCGGTGGGCAGTGCGAGATTGAAAATCCATCGGTTCCGATGGGGCACAGCAAGGCTTGTGTAGCGGCCGGTTTCCGCGGAGTCGAAAGCGACGCTTTTCAGCTGCGCGAAAACCGTATCCGGCGGCGTGTCGATTTCGATGCGGTAAATGCCCGTTGGCCCCGCACCCTCGTTGGCACGAATTTGAACAAGGTACTCACCGTCGGCCTTTGGCACCCAAATCAGGGTTGGATCAAAGATGTCCTGACTCATTCGGTCGGGCAGTTTGAGGTCCGCATCGTCTGCGGAGATTTCCGCAGTTTCGGCATCGGCCTTGCGGATGCTCAAAAACGGATCCAGCGGAGAGCCGAGTCCGGAGGCAAGCACCCGTACCCGGTAGCGGTCGCCTTGTTTGACCGAAACGCGGAATCGATCCTCCTCTCCGGTCTTCGCGAGAATCCCGTTGAGTGCGGCGGGAAGACGCTCGACGCGCGTTTCCTTGGCACCTCCCTGCTCAAGCACGTTCGGACCGGGGAAGGAGCGCACCCGCAGCGCGGATGGCGCATCTCCCCGGTACTCAAAATCTCCCGGCTCCGCGGGAACTTCGATCTCGGTCTGGCGTTCACCGAGCGGATCGCCGAGGAGGCGCACCGACACTTTTTCGCCGGCTGGCCCGCCCGGCGGGTATATCGCAAGCGGCCGTTCGAAGTCCCCGATGTGCAGCGCGTAGGCGACCTCGCCCCCGGTGAACACGGAGCGCCGCACTTCGACGAACATATGATCGCCAACATCGGCCGGCAGTTTGACGCTCAACAGCGGATCCTGCGTATGCAGCGGGTTTTCATCGTTTGCAGCAATTTCTCTCCCCGAAGCGTCCAGCACCCGCACGGCAAGGTCGTACTCGGAGTCTCCGTAGTGCACGTCCGCAAACCGTACGCAATCGACTTCAACGGAAAGTCTTCCGCCGCTCTTGGAGGGCACACGGTACACGTCAGTGTCGCCTCGTGCTCCGCCTCCCACTTTGCCTCGCACAGTCACGTTGAGGGGCAATTCCTGAGCCTTTGCCGGCGTATCGTTGCCCTCTGTCTCGTCCACCATCAAAAATGGGGAAACGTGAAAGGTGGCAAGCGAAGTGAGTTGTGTCGCGGTGCGCAGTCGGAACCGGTGCTCTCCCACGGCGCAGTCCGGCGCGATCTCGAACCGGCACTTTACCTCCTGATCGATTCGGGCGCCGTGCACGGGGCCCTGGGGCACTGGCAACCGGGTCATCGGCTGGATCGAAACGGCACGAATTCCCGGGCGGTCAAAAACGATCTCCCGTGGATCGTCCAGGTGTGCTCCGCGGATGGAGATCTCCACGGTGGTCCCCCGCTGACCGATTCGCGGAGTGACCCGCTCGATGTGCTTCAGCATGGCACCGGCGTGAGTAGTGAGCGCGGAGGCGAAGAACCAAGCCGCAGCCGGCAAAAAATTATGGACAATGAAACGCTGATGCAGGGCAAGTCGGATCATAGGATTGGTTTTGAAATGCCGGATTCGTCAGAATGACTTCTCACGGAGAAGCGGGCACCCTTCCTCGAGCGGCTATCACGGCGGTGGCGATGCGCGGCTCAATCCGGGGCGTGATGCGTAATTCAGGCCAGCAGGCCGGGAACGATTTTGCCGGCCTTGACGATCTCAATGGGACGCGTGCCGAATGCGAGCAGCTCTTTGTTGGCGTCGATTCCGAGCTGATTGTAGATCGTGAAAATCAGGTCCTCCAGCGGGAGCGCATCGGTCATCGGCTCTGCTCCCGTCGAATCGCTCGCCCCGTAAATCTGGCCGCGGGTGAAACCGCCGCCCGCCACCAGCATCGAGTAGCAGCGGGCAAAGTGGTCCCGGCCCGAGTCTTTGTTGATCTTCGGCGTCCGGCCAAACTCGCTGGTGACCCACACGAGCGTGCTGTCGAGAAGTCCGCGCTGGTCGAGGTCGGTGATCAGCCCGGTGAGAGCTGCGTCGAACGGCCCCATCTGATCGAGCGTGCTCTTCTTCACGTCCACGTGACAGTCCCACGAACCGTATTGGACGGTGACAAAGCGCACGCCCGTCTCCACAAGCTGGCGTGCCACAATGAGCCGTTCTGCGAGGCCTTTGGGATGGTATTTGTTATCCGGTCCCTTCACCTCGCCGGTAACCTTGCTGCCATAGAGATCCCGATCCGCATCGGTCACCGCGTTGAGCGTGAAAGCAGCCTGCGCTTTTTCGCTGGTGAGCAGCGCGTAGGCCTTCTTGTAGAAGCCGTCCATGGTGTCCAACAGTTCGGGGTCCGCCTCGAGTGCGCGAAGGCGTTTCTCCACCAGTTGGCGGGCCGTCAACCGTTTGTCGAAACGCTCCAGCGAAACGTTTTTTGGGATGGAAAAATCCCGCACCTGGTAGCCGTGCTCCGCGCCGGGATCGGCGTTGAGTTCGAACGCACCGTGGGCGCTGCTTAGAAAACCCGTGGAACCGCCGTACGCATTTTTATTGGGGATCGCCACGTACGGAGGCAACTCGCCGCGCTGGCCCAACTCGTGGGATACGACCGATCCCATCTGCGGGTAATCAATCACCGCCGTGGGCGTGTATCCGGTGAAGAGGTGATAGCTGGCTATGCCGTGATCGGGGACCTTCCCAACTACGCTGCGCAGGAGGGTAAGTTTGTCGGTGATCTTTGCCAGACGCGGAAACGTGTCCGCGATGATCTCACCGGTCTTGGTCTTGATGACGCCAAAGGCGCCGCGGATATCAACGGGCGCTTCGGGCTTGGGATCAAACGATTCCTGCTGATGGAATCCGCCGGGCAGATTGATCTGGATGACGCTCTGGGCGCGGGCCTTGATTTTCTTGCCCGCATCCATGCTCATGACCGCCTTGTCGGCGGCCTGCAACCGGAACAAGTCGCCCATGGAAAGTCCGAGTGTGCCCAGCACACCGGCTTGAATCGCGTGACGCCGGGACATGGCGCGGAAACCCGCGCAACCGGAAATAGGGGAGGGGGAGGAATGCATGGCGTTTTCTTTCTGGAGGATGCTGGTGTGTGGTTGGCCGGTCGAGAGGTGAGCGAAATTAATTCTTGGGAGTGACGTTCCAAAAATGGACCTCGCCGGCCGTGTCGCCCCCAACGACGGTTTTGCCATCGAAGGACAGCGCGGCACTTAAAGGCTGCGCCCCGGTGAGTGCGAAGGATTGGAGTTCCCGGCCTTGGGGATCCCAGAGCCGTACGGTGGAGTCCCGGCCCGCCGTGCAGAGGCGTCCCGCGTGGTCGAAACGCGCTGCAAGCACGCCGTTGGCGATGCGGCCGTAGGTGCCCGGTTTGCGCGCAGGGGGATGCGCGTTGGCTTTGGTGATCGCGGGCCATCCGTCTTTGACGTCCCACCAGATGATGTTTCCGTCCTCCCCGGCGGAGGCGAGCATGCGCGAATCCGCCCGCCAGTCCAGCGCGCGAATGGAAGCCTTGTGCTCATTCAAACTCAGCAGGATCCGTCCGCTGGAGGCCTCCCAGAGGTGCAGGCCGCCGGCCCGGTCTGCCGTGGCCAGCGTTTTGCCGTCCGGACTGAACGAGACGGCCATGATCCAATCCGTGTGCTTTTGGATTTTGTAGCGGAGCTTGCCGGTGCCGGTGTCGTAAACCTTGACCACTTTGCCGGAACCGCCCAACGCAACGCTCTTTTGATCGGCGCTCAGGTCGGCGGAGAGCACCGCGTCGACTTCGTCACCGAGACTCGAGAGTCGTTTGCCGGTTTTCACATCAAAGAGCACCACCTTTCCGGATTCCACCGGGCGGCCTCCCGCGACCATCAGCACAGCTCCATCACGGCTGAACCGCACAAGGTGCGGTTCACCCTCGGGGAACGGCAGGCGTCCGGCTTCCTGCTGGGTCTCGGCATGGAACAGGCGCACGTGTTCCTGACCCGCCACCGCCACGAGCGGTGCCCACGGACTGGCATCGAGGGTCAACACCGGCATCGGACGCCGCATCTGGGGAAGTTTCACCTCAGGCAGGGGACCGGGCATCGCGGGTTCAGCGGGCTTGAGTCCGGCACCGCTGACGGGTTTGAAGCTGAGATCCCGCGCGGCGACCAGCGACGCGCTGGCGGAAGTTTCGCGCAGTCCCGAATCGATCCAACGCTGGATGAGCGCAATCTGCGCCTGCGGGATCATGGGCTTTTTGGGAGGCATCCGTGCACCGTCATCGGGATCAGTGATGGATTTGAAAAGCAGGCTCTGGCCCGCGCGTCCGGCCACGAGAGCGGCCCCACCGCTGCCGCCTTTCAACGCGCTGGCGTGGGTTTGGAGATTCAAGTCCGCTTTCTGCTCGTCCTCCCCATGGCACTTCAGACAGTGCTCGCGAAAGATGGGTTTGATGTGTTCCTCGAAGTTGACGACCTCGGGTTCGGCGGCCCGCAGAACCGGCACGACCATCAGGGACAGCAGCAGGAGAGAGTTGTGGCACATCGGGGGAGGAGAGAATTGGAAGCTAAAAGAGTCGGGGCATCGGCACTTTGAGCGGCGGATTTTCAGGCGACCACAACAGGCTGGGGCGGCCGGCCTCCGTCAACGCTGCTACCTCGGATTCGGAGAGAGCCCGGTTCCAGATGGCCAATTCGTCGACCAAGCCACGGAGCGCACGTGAAGAATCCTCGCGCGAAGTGCCTTGGGTGTTGAACCAGTTTCCCAACCGGCAGATTCCGGGTTGGAGGAGCAGATCGCTCTGGGCAAGACCGGATTCAAGCACCGCGAGGCCGTTGACGTAGATAACGTGCCGCTTGAGCGGAATCGAGAGCACCGAGACTACATGCACCCACTTATCCGGCGGGATGGGATTACCCACCCA
>JBILWF010000111.1:0-6828 GCA_044370075.1 Chthoniobacteraceae bacterium
CGGATCGGTGTTTTGGATCGCGGGCGCAAATCCCGCAACATTCAGATCCAAAAGTCCGCCCTGGTCGTAGAGGACAAACGCAAAACGGCCCACCACCGGATCGTACGCCTGCGCACCCAAATTACGGGCCCGCTCCCCGCGGGCGGTGAGCAGCAGCCAGTCGGGCTGCGGAACAGCCACGGGCTGACCTGAGACCGTGTCCGGGAGAAGCCGGGGTTCGCGCCAGAACAGATCGCTCAATCCGCGGCCCACAGTGGGTTTATCCTGCGTAGACACCGCTGCCGCGGGTTCCGACGACGGAAACTGCTCCGCGTTCGGAAAGGTTCCGTCTGCTTTGTCAGTGTAGAATTTCGAGAAGCGGCTGCTCCATTTCAAAAGATTAGGATGGTCGCTCTGAAATCCCCCGCCCTGTTCCGGAGCCATGCGCGCGGGAATCACCGAGCGCGGCCCCGCCGGATAGAGCAAAAAGATGCGCCCTTGTTCGGTTTGAACCCGCAACAGGCTGCTTTCCCCGGACTGCGGCGGATAACAGGAGCCCGCTCTCATTTCCTGGCGGATGTCTTTTAACAACTGGGAGCGCGCCAGCACGGCAAGCTCGCCGACCCGGCGCGAAGCCGACTCGGGCCCCGCCTCAGCAACCACGCTGTTGGAGCGCATCACAAAGGCAACCAGCACCGCGGCACCTACCGCGCACACCGCCAGCACCAAAACGATGGCAAACCCCGCCTGCGCCTTGCGGCCGCGGATGCGCTCGGGCTGGAATACGGGCGAGGTGGACATCAGATCTTTCCATTCCCGCTAGAACGGTGAAACGAACGCTTCAGCGCGTCACACTCAACGGGGCGGCAAAGCGACGCAATCCGGTTCCCATGCGCCAGCTGCGTCGCGCCAATACTCTATCCCCAGCCACGCGCATTACCAGTAGCGGAATGACAAGAAAACCGTTTTTGTTGTCTTACAACGCTCCACTCACGCGCCGTATCCTCTCTCAAAAGAGTAAGGCGGGAAAGAAGCCTGCGCTCCCCTCCCGCCCCGACAATGCATGGAGACGGATACTCCATTGAGCGGTACGAAAACCGCAGACCGGTTAGTAGCGGTAATGCTCGGGCTTGTACGGACCTTCGACCGGAGAGCCGATGTAGGCCGCCTGCTCCGGCGTCAGCACGGTCAACTTGACCCCGATTTTCTCGAGGTGCAAACGCGCCACTTCCTCGTCCAACTTCTTCGGCAACACATAGACGGCGGGCTTGTAGATTTCGCGGTTTTTCCACAAGTCAATCTGCGCCAGCACCTGGTTGGAGAAACTGTTGGACATCACAAAGCTCGGATGTCCCGTGGCGCATCCAAGATTTACCAAACGTCCTTCTGCCAGGAGGTAAATCTCGCGTCCATCGGGCAAGAGGTACTTGTCCACCTGCGGCTTGATGTTGGTCTTCTGCACACCGGGAGCCGCGTTGAGGCGATCCACCTGGATCTCGTTATCGAAGTGTCCAATGTTCGCAATGATCGCCTGATCTTTCATACGAAGCATGTGGTCGAGGGTGATCACATCGACGTTACCTGTGGTGGTGATGTAAATGTCAGCGCGCCCAAGGGTATCCTCCACAGTAGTCACCTCGTATCCCTCCATAGCGGCCTGCAGCGCGTTGATGGGGTCGACTTCAGTAACAATCACCCGGGCACCCTGGCCGCGCAATGACTGCGCCGATCCCTTGCCCACGTCGCCGTAACCGCACACTACCGCAACCTTGCCTGAAATCATCACATCGATGGCGCGATTCAGTCCATCCACGAGCGAGTGCCGGCACCCGTACAGATTGTCGAACTTGGACTTGGTGACCGAATCGTTGACATTGAACGCTGGAACCAACAACTTTCTCTGCTCCTGAAGTTTGTACAAGCGGTGCACCCCGGTGGTTGTTTCTTCCGAGACGCCCTTCCAGTCCTTCACCACGCCTTGCCAGTGCAGCGGGTTTTCGCGGTGAATCTCCTTGAGAAGGTTCTTGATCACCTGCTCCTCCGAACTCGAGCTGGGCGTATTTACCCAGTCAGCACCGTTCTCCAACTCATACCCCTTGTGGATGAGCAGGGTCACATCCCCGCCGTCATCAACCACCAACTCCGGCCCTTTTCCATCGGGAAAGGTCACCGCCTGCTGCGTGCACCACCAGTACTCCTCGAGCGTTTCGCCCTTCCACGCAAACACCGGAATTCCCGCCGCAGCAATGGCCGCCGCCGCATGATCCTGTGTTGAGAAAATGTTGCAGCTCGCCCAGCGCACTGTGGCACCCAAATCCACCAGCGTCTCAATGAGCACCGCCGTCTGGATGGTCATGTGCAGCGAACCGGTGATCCGCACCCCGTTCAGGGGCTTTTGGGGAGCGTACTTTTCGCGAATCGCCATCAGGCCGGGCATTTCCTTTTCCGCGATGGTTATTTCCTTGCGGCCCCAATCGGCAAGCGAGAGGTCGCGGACTTTGAAGTCGGTGGTGGGACGGGTTTCAGTGAGCATAGGACAGACTTTCTGTTTCGGGTTATTTGGGGTTTAGTCGGCGGTCGAAAAGCAGGGCGGGCCCTTAATGGAACCCGCATTGGTTGCGATTTAAATGGCGGCCTTGAGTGCCTCGGCCTTGTCCACTCGCTCCCATGTGATGTCGGGGTCTTGTTTGCCGAAGTGGCCGTAGTTGGTGGTTTTCCCGTAGATCGGGCGTAGCAGGTTCAGATCCCGCACAATGTCCGCGGGCTTGAACGAAAACACGCGGCACACCGCCTGCTCAATTTTTTCCTCGTCCACGTGGCCGGTGCCAAACGTGTTCACGTTGACACTCACCGGATCGGGATAACCGATCGCATAGGCGAACTGCACTTCGCACCGGTCCGCCAGTCCCGCAGCAATCACGTTTTTGGCGACATACCGGCCCATATACGCGGCGGAACGGTCCACCTTGGACGGATCTTTTCCGGAGAATGCGCCCCCGCCGTGTCGTCCCATCCCGCCGTAGGTGTCCACAATGATTTTACGGCCGGTGAGCCCGGTGTCGCCCTGAGGACCGCCCACCACGAAGCGACCGGTGGGGTTGATCAAAAACTGTGTGTCCTTGGTAAGAAGTTCGGCCGGCAGTTCCCTTCGGATGATTTCCTCGATGAGAAAGGCGCGGATGGTCTCGTGGGAAACGGACTCTGCGTGCTGGGTGGAGATGACCACGTTTGATATGCCCACGATGCGGTGGCCCTCGTAAATGACAGACACCTGGGTTTTAGCGTCAGGCCGCAGCCACGGCACCCGACCGGACTTCCGCACGTGAGTGAGCGTGCGGCCCAGGCGATGCGCAAACATCACCGGCGCGGGCATGAGTTCAGGCGTTTCATTGCAAGCGTACCCGAACATGAGGCCTTGATCTCCGGCGCCCTGCTCGGCGGTTTCCTTGCCCGCAGCGGAGATAGCGTCAACGCCCTGGGCGATGTCAGGGGACTGGGACGTGATGATATTCATCACAAAAACCTTGTCGGCATGAAACACGTCGTCGTCGTGGGTGTAGCCGATGTCGCGGATGGCCTGCCGCACGAGCGCCGTGTAGTCGAGATTGGCGCGCGTAGTTATTTCACCGCCAACAACCACCACATTGCTCTTGGCGTATGTCTCGCAGGCAACGCGGCTGAGCGGATCCACCGCCAGACAGGCGTCCAGGACGGCATCGGAAATGGTATCACAGACTTTGTCGGGGTGTCCTTCACCGACAGATTCGGAGGAGAAGATGAAACGGCGTGACATGGGTGGATTGCGGGGTGGTTCGGATGGGTACTTGGGTGAGGAAGCGGATGCGGGATGGCGGAGGGCCTGTGCCTAGGAGAGACGGGCGTTCGGTCCGATATATTGACGCATCATGATGGGTTCATGTATGCTTGCCGCAGCGTATGGCGTCAATCGTCAAATCCCTCAAACTGCTCGCCGACGAAACCCGCCTGCGCCTCCTGCTCCTGCTGCGCGAGGAGGAACTCTCCGTCGCCGAACTCCAGGAAATCCTTGGCATGGGCCAGTCCCGCATCTCCGCCCACCTCGCCCAACTGCGCTCCGCGGGACTCGTGCGCGACCGGCGCGCCGGAAAACATGTTTATTACGCGCTCGAGACCGCCCAGTTCTCCGGCCACCTCGGCACCCTTTTGGATTCCGCGCCGGCCCACATTTCCGCCAACCGCGAGGACCAGCGGGGCCTGCGTGTGCTCCGCTCCAAGCGGGCCGACTTGAGCCGGGAATATTTTAACCGGATGGCGGGCAAATTCGGCCGTCACTACGTGCCGGGCCGTACGTGGCTGGCAGTCTCCCGCATGCTGTTTGCGCTGGTGGAGCCCATGGTTATCGCCGACCTTGGTGCCGGAGAAGGCCATCTTTCACAGCTTCTTGCAAAGCGGGCGCTCCGGGTGATTGCGGTGGACAACTCCGAGAAAATGGTGGAGTTCGGTTCAAACCTCGCCCGCGAAAACGGAATCCACAACCTCGAATACCGTCTTGGGGACTTGGAATCGCCCCCTTTGAAGGAGGCCAGCGTTGACCTCGTCCTGCTGTCCCAGGCGCTGCATCACGCGGGCAACCCGGGGCGTGCGTTGCAGGCAGCGTTCCGCATCCTCAAACCCGGCGGACGCGTTGTGGTGCTGGACCTGCTCGCGCACCAGTTTGAACAGGCCCGTGAGTTGTATGCGGATCTTTGGCTTGGATTTACCGAAGCCGTCCTCATCGGACTGCTGGAGGAGGCGGGCTTTGCGGGTGCGGAGGTCGAAGTGGTCTCCCGGGACGAGGGAAACCCCGTTTTTCAAACCCTGCTGGCCATCGCAAACCGCCCGACTCCTCCCCCGCAATAGGCTCTGGCGAACGGCGGCCCAGCCCGGTTGCCGCGGCGCTACCACTGTCCGAGCGCGGCCATCCGCGCCAGACTGCAGAGCGTGTTGGCATCGCGGATTTCGCCCGAAACAACCATCGCGCGCACCTCCTCCGGGGAAAACTCGCGCACTTCCAGAATCATCTCGCCGGCATCGGCATGCATTCCCCCGGGACTGGGGCGCACCCCCCGGGCCAGCACCATGTAACAGTGCTCGTCGGTGAAACCCGCACTGGAATGAAAGTAATGCAGCGGCTCCACCTCTGCACCTGATACAAGTTCGTAACCCGCCTCCTCGCGCAGTTCGCGCAACCCAGTCGCAATCACCTGCTCCAATCCGTGCCCGGTGGACTCGTCGATCTGTCCGGCGGGAAACTCCCAGAGCGCGCACTGCAGCGGGACGCGCTCCTGACGGATCATAACCAGACGGCCCTCCACCGTCTGCGGCACCACGCACACGCCCGCTTTGCGATGGCACACGGTCCACACAAAAGGCTCCGGGCGGGTTGGGGAAACCATGTTAACCCGGTGGATTTCCAAGAACGGATTTGAGAAAAGAACTTCCCGGGAGCGGGTTTCCCAGCCACCGCCGGACTGGATGAGTTGGTGGAAGCGCATGGGGCGGCTACCGGCTAAAGGCCAAGCGTTTCCCGCCAGCGGGCCAACTGCGCCGCCACGTTTTCGGGGGCCGGCGAGCCCACCGCCTTTCGGGCGCTCATGGAACGGTCCAACTGCAAAACCTCGTGAACGTCGGAGCCAAATACCGGGCTCAACGCACGGTACTCGTCCACCGCCAACTCGGTGAGCTGACAGCCCAACTCCGCGCAGCGTGCAACCGCGCGGCCCACCACCTCGTGCGCTTTGCGAAAAGGCACCCCGTGGTTCACCAGATAATCCGCCAGATCCGTGGCCAGCAGGTTCGGGTCGCCCACCGCAAGGGCGCACCCCGCGGGCTGCACAACCGCTTCGCGCAGCATCGGGGCAAAAACCCCCAACACCGCCTTGAGCGTGTCCACCGAATCAAAAACCGCCTCCTTGTCCTCCTGCATGTCGCGGTTGTAGGTCATTGGAAGGCCTTTCATGAGGGTGAGCAAACTCATCAGGTTGCCGTACACCCGCCCGGTTTTACCCCGGGTCAACTCGGCCACGTCCGGGTTTTTCTTTTGCGGCATCAGCGAGGAGCCCGTGGTGAAGGCATCCGAGAGGGTGAGAAATCGGAACTCAGCCGAGGCCCATAAAATGATGTCCTCGCTTAGGCGCGATAGGTGCATGGCCGCGATGGCCAGCGCGGCCAGAAGTTCGATGGCGAAGTCCCGGTCGCTGACAGCGTCCATGGAGTTTTGCGTCAAAGCGGGAAACTCCAGAAGTTTGGCGACGAGGGCGCGGTCGAGCAGGATGGTCGATCCGGCGATGGCCCCGGAACCGAGCGGCATTACATTGAGGCGTTTGCGGCAGTCGGCGACCCGCTCCCGGTCCCGCTGCGCCATTTCCACATACGCCAGCAGGTGATGCGCGAAGTACACGGGCTGTGCGCGTTGCAGATGGGTGTACCCCGGGATAATCACGGTGTCGTTGCGCGTGGCCAGCTCCACGAGGGCTCGCTGGTAATCGGCCAGCAGCGCATCCAGCGTGTCGCATTCCGACCGCAGGTAGAGGCGGATGTCGAGGGCAACTTGGTCATTGCGGCTGCGCGCCGTGTGCAGCTTGGCACCCGCGTCGCCAATGCGCCTGGTCAGCTCCGCCTCGATGTTCATATGGATGTCCTCAAGCTCCGTCTTGAAAACAAAGTCGCCCCGGGCGATTTCCTCGCCGATTTCGCGCAGCCCGTTGACAATCAAATCACGCTCCTGCGCGGTGAGAAGCCCGGCTTTGAACAGGGCGGCCGAGTGCGCGATGGAACCCTCGATGTCGCAGGACCACAAACGGTGATCAAAGGAAATCGATTCCGAGAAGG
>JBILWF010000112.1:0-6809 GCA_044370075.1 Chthoniobacteraceae bacterium
TTGCCGTTTGCGTCCTGAGCGACCACCTGCACGCCTTCGAGCACCGGGTTTCCCAGTTTGAGTTTGCGCACAAACCATGTGCGCGCGCTGAGGCGGTCGCGGAAGAGGTGTCCGTTGACTTCGTCCCGTGCCTTGGCGCCCCGTGCCTTGCGGATGTTGTCCCGAGCCTGTTGTTTGAGCGCCTCGGCTTGGGGGGCGAGTTCGTAGTTGAGAAAGACGCAGCCTGCGGTGGCGGCGAGTCCCGCCATCATGAGCGGAAGCAGGATGCGGCCGAGGCTGACGCCCGCCCCGAGCATACCGATGATCTCGTTGCTGCGGGACATGCGGCTGAGTGAAAAGAGGAGCGCGAGCAGGATGGCCACCGGCAGCGCCATCAAGGCGATCTGGGGCAACTGGCAGCTGTAAAACTCAAAGACCTGTTCGGCGGAGGCACCTTCGGAGATAAAACCGGCGCCATGACTGCTGAGGTCGAAGATGAGCCAGATGCCGACAAACGCGCCGCAACACAGGAACAAGGGTTCCAGAAAGTTGCGTAACACATAGCGGTCTAGCAGCCTCATGCGGTGGGGTGGGATGGGTGAAAGAGCGGGCTTCCGCGCATGGACGCGCGCGGGGTGCTATACTAAGGTGGGATGGCCGCCCCTTTCCAATCTTCAATACCGTTTCATGATAGCGCTCAATGACCAGATTGGTTCCGGCTTTGTCGGACGCGTGCTGGATTTCTTTGCGCCCACGGGACTGATGGGCCGGGTGCGCAACTTTGAGTACCGTGCCGAGCAGCAGCGCATGGCGGGAGCGGTGGCGGAGGCCCTCGAACAGCGCAAGCACCTCGTGGTGGAGGCCGGCACGGGCGTGGGAAAATCCCTCGGGTATCTGGTGCCCTCGGTGCTGTGGGCGCTCGAAAACAAGCGCAAGGCGGTGATCTCCACCTACACCATCAACCTTCAGGAGCAGCTGGTGTACAAGGATTTGCCAATCCTTGCAAAAATTCTGCCCGATGAGTTTGAGGTAATGCTTTGGAAGGGGCGCGGCAATTTCCTCTGCCCCATGCGGCTGCAGCGCGCGTTGACGCAGGCTGACGGACTTTTCACCTCGCCCGAACGCGCTGAGCTCGAGCGGCTCCGACTCTGGGCCGAGCGCACCGAAAACGGGACTCTCTCCGATTTGTCGGTGGAACCCGACCCGCGGGTCTGGGCGGAGGTGTGCTCCGAGGCGCACATTTGCACGGTGAAATCCTGCGGCTCCAACCCGCGTTGTTTTTACCAGCAGGCCCGCAAACGGCTGGCCTCTGCGGACGTGGTGGTGATGAACCACACGCTTTTTTTCCTGAACCTGACCGGGCAGTCGGATCCCGAGGATGACTCGTCAGGGTACTTGTTTGGGAATGATTTTGTGGTGTTTGACGAGGCCCACACGGTGGAGGCGATTGCGGCGCGGCAGATGGGCATGGGTGTCTCGCAGTACGGTCTGCGGCAGGCACTTTTGCGGTTGTACAATCCCAAGACCAAGAAGGGGCTTTTTCAGGTGCTGCGCCAGCCCGATGCGGTGCGTCAAACCGGCGAGCTTCTGGAGTCGGTGGATGCGTTTTTCGAGCGCGTCGGGCAGAAGGCGGAGTTTACCGAGCGCAAGCGGGAGATCCGGGTGCGGCATCCGGAATTTGTGGAGGACACGCTCACGGGGCCGCTTTTGGAACTGCAGGCGCGCGTGGTGCAGTTGGTGCGGGACCAGGAGGATGAAACGCTGCGCGGTGAGTTGCAGGATCTGGGTCGCCGGGTGCGGGATGCGCGGGCGGGAGTGGGAGCGTTTTTGAAGCTGGAGGCGGATGACCAGGTGTATTGGATCGAGCAGTCGGGGCGCTCCCAGCAGTTTCACTCCCTGCATGCGGCGCCGGTGGACGTGGCGCCCTATCTGCGGTCGCTCCTGTTTCGGGAGGGGCGCACGTGCGTGATGACCAGCGCGACGCTTTCGGTGGGCTCCGAGGGGCTGGAGTATTTTCGCAACCGGGTTGGCGCCCAGGAGGTGGAGGCGCTGCAGATTGGCAGTCCCTTTGATTACGAGCGGCAGATGCGCCTGTATGTGGTGCGCAAAATTCCCGATCCGCGCGAAACGGAGCAATACGAGAAGGCGCTCGCGCAGTGGATAGAGCATTTTTTAGAAAAAACCGAGGGGCGCGCCTTTGTGCTTTTCACCAGTTACCGCACCCTGCAGGCGGTGTCGGCGCGGATGCGGGAGAGGCTGGATGATTTGGATTACAAACTGCTGGTCCAGGGGGAGGGGATGCCACGCCATCAGCTGGTGGCTGAGTTCAAAAAAGACCAGCGGCACGTGCTCTTTGGCACGGAGAGTTTTTGGAGCGGGGTGGACGTGCCCGGGGCTGCTCTCAGCAACGTGATGATCACGCGCCTCCCGTTTTCGGTGCCGGACCATCCCCTGGTGGAGGCGCGGCTTCAGCAACTGGAGGCCGCCGGGGAGGATCCGTTTTCGAGTTACTCGCTGCCGGAAGCCATTTTGAAGTTTCGGCAGGGGGTTGGCCGGTTGATCCGTTCCAAGTCGGATACGGGGATTGTGGTGTTGCTGGATCCGCGGGTGCTTCAGAAAGGGTATGGCCGCGCGTTTTTGAATGCGTTGCCGAAGTGCCCGGTGGAAGTGGTGTGAGGACGAGGGCGTTCGTGTTCGAGCGGTTGGTTCTTACGGAGGGACTTGTTTGACGGGTGTTTTTGGTTAGGATCCCGCGTTCTGCTGGTCCCCAACCCCCCCGTGCAGTGAATTCCCAAAAGTATTTTTCATCCATCCGGTGGCCTTTGGCCGGCTTGTTGTCTGTCGGTGTGGGTGTGGGTTTGGGGCGGATGGTTCGCTCGGACGAGTTGGCCGGGCCGCCATCTTCGGGGGCGGGGAGTGGGGCGGTGGGGGGAGGATCGGCGTTGCGCGGCACGGGGCGCGGGGCGCCGGGGGCGTCGGAGGTTCGGGAGGGAGAGGCCACGGCGATGGGACGGGATGCGCACGCGAATCTGGGGAAGCTGCTGGGGAAATCCCCGGGCCCGGGGGGGAAGTTTTCCCCGGAACAGCTTCTGGATGCGATTTCGGCGTTGAAGGATGAGAAGAGCCAGTTCCGGCGCTTCATGGGGGTGTACGAGGCGGTTTCGCTCCTTGGCCCGGGGGATATGGAACAGGCGATGCGGCGGGCGCGGGAGGAGAGGGACGAGGTGGCGATGACGGCGCTGCACCGGCGTTGGGCGGAGGTGGATCCGGTATCGGCGGCCAACCACTGGCTGCAGGGGACGGACAAGCTGGTGAACTCGAGTATTTTTTCGACGTGGGCCAAGATGAACCCCGCGGGCGCCATGCGGTGGTTGTCGCAACTTGATGCGTCGCCGCGGCGGGACGAGGCGAGGACGGCAATTTTTTATTCGGTGGCGAGGAGCGATCCTCAGCGGGCGCTGGAAATGGCGGCTCAATTTCCCGAGGGGGCGGATCGGGCGCTGTTGGTATCGCGGGCTATACATTACATGGCGGGGGAGGATCCGGACCAGGCGCTGGCTGCAGCGAAGGCGCAGGCCGATCCGGCGGTTCGGAACGCGGGTTTGGATGTGGTGGTTGCCAAGCTGGCTGCAACGCGTTTGGAGGAGGCGCAGCGGGTGCTTTCGGAGTTGCCGCCCAACAGTCTGGTTCAGGGGGCGGGGCTGGTTGCGGCAGGGTTGGTGCGCCAGAGTCCGCAGAAGGCGGTAGAGTGGGCGCAGGGTTTGCCGGAAGGGCCCTCCCGCGACGCGGTTTACGGGAGCATTGCAAAGGAATGGGCGGCGCGGGATGTGGAGGGCGTGGCGGCGTGGTTGGATAAGCTTCCCCAAGGGTCCGCGCGCAACTCGGCGGTGTTGGCTTTTGCGGGCCGCAGTGCGTTGAGTGATCCGGAGGGTGCCGCGCTGTGGTTGTCGACGATTCCGTGGGGCGATGCCCGGACGAAGCTCCTGACGACGGCTTTTTCGAACTGGCAGCGCGTGAATCCCAAGGCGGCTCAGCAATGGGTGCAGACGTCACAACATCTTTCGCCAGAGGAGCGTGCGGCGCTGGGGACGGCCACCAAGCCGGCGGTGCCCCCCAAGAAGCCCTGAGTTGCCTGCGCTTGCTTTCGGGGAGCGGGTCGCGAAGCATGCCCGCCTTGGAATGTCCGCTGCGTTGCGCACTTTTTTTGCCCGGCTTGGAAGCACCCTGATCCTATGGAGCATGTGCGGGGCCACCGTGTATTGGGCGTGGGAGTGGGGGTTTTGGGCATTGGTGTTGTTTTTGGCAGCCGGGGCGTTGAACGAGTTTTTCGGACTGTTGCGGGGGGGCGAGATACCCCATTTTCGCGGGCTGGGGGTGGTTTGGGGGACGGGCGCGTTGTTGGGGTCGCTGGCGGTTGGTCGCCAGTTCGGAACCGATCAGGCCGTTGCCTTTAGCGCGCTTGTGCTGGCGGCGGGATGTTGTGCGGTTTTTTGCGCCGAAATTTTTGGAAAAGGATCGGCGCAGCGTGGCGGGGAGGTGCAGCTCACCGGGGTGGCGTTTAGTTCGCTGGGGCTGGTGTATGTCGCGTTTTTGAGCACATTTTTGGGTCATCTGCTCTATCTGACGCCACGCACAGACGGGGGAGTTCTTACGGGCCACTACTACGTGCTTTATTTGGTCGCTGTGACGAAGTTTTCCGACTGTGGGGCGTATTTGGTTGGGTCCCTGCTGGGCAGGCATCCGATGATTCCCCGGATTTCGCCCAAGAAAACGTGGGAGGGTTTTGCGGGTGCCTTGCTGGTTCCAGCTTTGGTTTCGGTCGGGTTGTTTTTGTGGATGCCGGAGCCGCTGGGGCTTTTGCACTCCGCGGGGCGCGCAGCGGTGCTTGGGGTGGGGCTGGCGCTGCTGGCGGTGGTCGGGGATCTGGCCGAATCGGTTTTGAAGCGCGCCATGGGGGCGAAGGATTCTGGGCGGTTTTTGCCCGGCATAGGGGGCGCGTTGGACTTAATCGATTCTCTGCTCTTCACAGGGCCGTTTTTTTATTTGTACCTGCGGTATTGCGCCCGCTGAGGTGGAACCATGCACGCGACTTCTTCCATTCCTCCGGCGCCGCGCCGCCGCGTTGTGATTTTGGGGAGTACGGGCTCGATTGGGCAGTCGGCGCTGAAGGTGGCGGAGGATATTCCGGAGCGGATGGAGGTGGTGGGGTTGGCGGCCGCGCGGAGTGTGGAGCTTTTTGTCGAGCAGGTGAGGCGGTGGCGTCCCCGGGCCGCGGTGCTCGCGGATGCGGAGGCGGCGGAGACGGCGCGAGGTTTGCTGGGAGCGGGAGTGGAGGTGGCCGAGGGCGAGGCGGGTCTGTGTGCCCTGGCGGCACATCCGGAGGCGGATTTGGTGTTGATCGCGATTGTGGGGACGGCGGGTTTGCGGCCTGCGCTGGCGGCGATTGAGGCAGGCAAGGACATTGCGGTGGCGTCCAAGGAGATTCTGGTGATGGCGGGCGCGGTGGTCATGGAGGCCGCGCGGCGCCGTGGGGTGCGGGTGCTGCCGGTGGACAGCGAGCACAATGCGATATTCCAGTGTTTGGAGGGGCGCTCCCCCCGGGAGGTGACCCGGCTTTTACTGACGGCCAGCGGGGGCCCGTTCCGGACGTGGCCCGCGGCCGCTCTGCGGGACGTGACCCCGGAGCAGGCGCTTCGGCATCCGACGTGGGACATGGGGCGCAAAATATCGATTGATTCGGCGACGCTTTTTAACAAGGGACTGGAGATGATCGAGGCGCGGTGGCTTTTTGACGTGCCGGTTTCGCGGGTGGAAGTGGTGGTGCATCCCCAGAGTATTATTCACTCGATGGTGGAATTTGTGGATGGATCAGTGCTCGCTCAGATGTCCACAACGGACATGTGTTTCCCCATCCAGTATGCGGTGACCTGGCCGGAGCGGGTGGCCAACCGGCTGCGGCCGTTGGATTTTTCAGCGCTGGCACGGCTGGATTTTGAAGCACCCCGGGAGGCGGATTTTCCGGCGTTGCGGCTGGCGCGTTGGGCAGGGGAGGCGGGGGGGACGCTGCCGGCGGTGCTTAATGCGGCCAACGAGGTGGCGGTGGAGGTGTTTCTGCGAGGGGGGTGCCGTTTCCCGCGGATCTGGGAAACGGTGGAGGAAACCATGGGTGTGCACCGCGGGAGTGCGCATCCGGACTTGGGCGAGATTTTGGAGGCGGACGGGTGGGCGCGCCGAGCGGCTGCGGATTTCCTTGCCGGGGTGTAGGGGCCGCGGCGGGGGACTTGGATTAGGCCTTGGGGCCGGACTCTTCCGGGCCGCTGCCGGAGGCGTGGAGGGTGGCGGTGGGGCGCAGTTTTTCGAGCACGGCGGCCCCGCTGTTGAGGAGTTGGGCGAGGACCTGGCGCGGCATGCTCTTGCCGCGTTCCTCGGATTCCAGTTCGGAAAGGGCCTCGTTTTTGGCGGTTTGCCAGGCCGGGGCGAAACCCGGGGCGGTAACGGTGAGGCGCTGTTCGGCGCGCAGCAGGATTTCGAGATGCCGCAGGCGCTGATGTTCCGGTTTTTGGGAGAGGCTTTGGATTTTGACGCGGAGGTTTTCGCGTTCGGTCTCCAGGGATTTGGTTTCGTCGCGAAGTTTCTGGAGGGTTTCGGTGAGGGCGGAGATTTGGCTGATCTGGCTGCGTTCCTTAGAGCGAAGGTCCCGCCGTGCGAGGGAGAGCTGGATGCGGAGATAGAGGGCGAGGAGGAGGCCCGGGTAGAGACCGAGAGCGAAGGGGTGGAGGAGCCAGTCGGGGATTGGAGGCATGGGAGGCGGGTGTAGGAGAAAGAGAGAA
>JBILWF010000003.1:0-18433 GCA_044370075.1 Chthoniobacteraceae bacterium
GTCCAAAAACACATATAAGGACTTTGAGATCGAGTTTGAGTATTTAGTTCAGCCCAAGGGCAACAGCGGGTTTTATTTCCATGTGGGCGACCGGAACGATCCGGTGAAGAAGGGCATCGAGGTGCAGATTTTTGACTCGGCAAGTTTTCCTCCGGAAAAGCCCTTCAACGACCATGACAGTGGCGGGATCATTCCGGGCATCCCACCGACCAAGCGTGCTGCAAGGCCCGCGGGCGAATGGAATCATTTCCGGATCGTGGTGCAGGCTGGAAAAGTAGCGGTGCATCTCAATGGCGAGCTGGTCAACGAAGTCTCGCTCGACCACGCCCGGATCAAGGACCGGCCTGAAAGCGGATACATCGGTTTCCAAGACCATGGACTGCCGCTTTCTCTGCGCAAGGTGCGGCTGAAGGGGCTTTAGGCGCGGACTGGCTGCACGGCATTCTTGCGACCATGGCCAGTTCCCGGCGTGAATTGATGGGGCATGCGGAGGCGCTGGATGCCGTTCGCGCTGTGTACGGGGAACTCGGACAGCGGCCGCTGGAACGAGCCTGTGTGCGCAAAACTGAATGCTGCCAGTTCCGGCTCACGGGGAAGACTCCCTACCTTACGCGGGCGGAGGCTTTGCTCGTCGCGGAGGCGTTGCAGCGCCAGGGCATACACCGGCTTCCTGAAAAGAAGGATGGCAGCTGCCCCCTGTTGCGGGAGGGAGACGGCGCATGCTCGGTGTACGCCGACCGGCCCTTCTCCTGCCGGACGCATTTTTGCGCCGCCGCCGGAGGTCCCTACGCGCGGAAGGAGGTACAGGATTTGATTTGGCGTTTGGAGGACCTCGACACGCGTCTGGGCGGGGTGGGTGCACAGACGCTTCCGGCGGCTGTGAGGGAGGCTCTCATCCACGTGCGCGCCCTCGGGAAGGCGCGGGGAGTCGCGATCAAAGCCGCACCACGCTCACGCGGCCGGTGAGGCCTCCCACGAGTACGGCGAGCATGTCCTTTTCGATGGGCACCGGCTTGCCGCTCAGGGTGCGGGCCAGGCCAAAACTAAAATACGGCTTGGTCTGTAAGGGCACTCCTTCAATCCCATGCTCCCACATGACTTCGCCGCGGGGCGTGAAGTGGATGGCCCTGTCAAAGTTTATCACGCCCGTTTCGGTGGTTCCCGCCCACGGTATCAAAACGGCTGCAGGCGGCAGGTTCATGACATCTCCGGTCTGTGCGGTTTGATTGGAAAGGTCAGCGAGCCGTTCTTTGAGGGGTTCCGAGAGCATTCCAAAGTTCAGGAGGTTGACGCCCATCAGGCGCCGGAAAGTACCCACGGGAATCAGGCCCGCGCCGAGCACTTTCCCGATACTGTCCTCGCCATTGCGGCCCCGGAAAGCCATCACCCAGGCCTCGTCTTCGCCGCTGGACGATGGCAGTTTGTCGGTCAGAGACACGTTTTTAAAGGCAACCCACACGTGGGTGTTTTGCGTCACGGCTTCCATCCGCGCACCCTCCAGAATGGCTTCCAGCGCGGCCACGGCCTGATCCTGTTTTTTCCCCTTCAAAACCCCCGACAAACTGGGTGCCGCGAAAGTCAGCAGAATTAAGATTACCGAAATGGTGGCCATCAGTTCCACCAGGGTGAAGCCACGCGGATGGTGACGATGCAACCCGACCCGGGTCGCGGAAAGAGCAGAGGGAACGCTCATAGAATCCCTTGTGTGTACGCCCTGACCGCCGTGCTTGCAAACACGGGTTGATCGATTTGAAGAAGCGCCCCCCGGTTGCGTCCTCGGGTTCAGTATTGTTTGCGCATGTTGCTGGGCAGAATGTTCAGTTCCGCCCGGTATTTGGCTACGGTGCGGCGGGCAATCGGTATTCCCTTCCGCGCGAGACGGTCGACTATTTCCTTGTCACTCATCGGGTTGTGGTGGTCCTCTTCCCGCACCAGATCCTCGATGGCCCCCTTCACACTGGTGTTGGAGAGCGCGTCGCCATCCGCCACCTGGTAGCCCGGGGTGAAAAAATATTTCATATCAAACACCCCATGCGGTGTGGCCATGTACTTCCCTGCAATGGCCCGGCTCACGGTGGTCTCGTGCACTCCAACGGCATCCGCCACCATCACCATCGTCATGGGACGCAGTGCGCTGGGGCCTTTCTCCATGAAATCCCGCTGCCTCGCCACAATTTCGTTGGAGATGTTGGAGATGGTCTGCTGCCGCTGCTGGATGCTTTTGATGAGAAACTTTCCGCTGCGTATTTTGTCCCGGATGTAGTCCTTCACCTCGGTTCCGCTTCCATCCTGAGACATCAAATCTTTGTACACGTTGGAGATGCGAAGCCGCGGAATCTGGTCCGCGTTGAGCAGCACCTGCCATTCACCACCGACTTTTTCGGCAAATACGTCCGGCAGGACGTAGTTGTTTGGGTCGGGCGTGAACAACTGGCCCGGTTTCGGGTCGAGTGTTGCGATAAAATTCGCCGCCCGCTGCACCAGTTCCACGGTAGTGGAGAGGCGCCGCGCGATTTCCGGAAAACGCCGCTTGCCCAGATCCTCCAGAAAGCGGTCCACTATACGCCATTCCAGCGTGTTCTCCTTCGCCAGGCGCCGTAGTTGAATAAGCAGGCAATCCCGCAAATCCCGGGCGGCGACTCCCACCGGATGAAAGGTCTGCACCACCTCCAACACCCGCTCCACATCCTCCACCGGGATGCCGCTGCCGGCTGCCATCTCCTCCACGGAGGTTTGTAAAAAACCCACGTCATCCACGTTACCGATGATTAATTCCGCGATTTTGGTTTCCTCCGGGGAAAACTCGCTGATGGCCATCTGTTCGAGAAGATGCTGCTGGAGCGTCTCCTCCTTCACGATGGAGTCGAAGAAAAACTGGCGCCGGTCTTCCTCAAACCCGGGACCTCCGTTGCTGAAGGCGCTGTTTTGCGTCATGTAGTCGCGCCATTCCTCGTCCAGCCGCGCCAGTTGCTCAAATTCCTCCTGAAATTCCGCGGGTTCCCCCTGGCGCTCCGGGGCGGAGTTGTCTGAAAAATCCTCCTCGAGAGTGGGGTTGGTCTGGATTTCCTGCTGGATCAAATTGCGCAGTTCCAGCACGGGGGCCTGCAGGATCAGCAGGCTTTGTTGGAGCTGCGGCGCCAGAACCTGCTGTTGGGAAAGGCTCTGTGTCTGGGAAAATCCGGCCATGTGCCCTTACCTTATCTCCGGAAGGCCACTTTTCAAAAGGAAAAAGCAAATAGCGGGCCAACTCCTGTCCAAACTTCGCCGCGCAATGCTTTTTTTAAAAAACTCCCTTATTTTCCGCCCCTCCACCTCTTTTCCTTCTAGACTCGCCCGCTTTCCCAACCCATGCCGCGTCTCTTTTCGCTCCCCCGGACCTCCCCGCCCGAATTCCTTCACCAGTGGGTGCTCCCGCTGCTGGTTGCCTTTTGGTCCCTTCAAGCGGCCCGTTCCGCGGTGGATTATTCCCTCGAAATCAAGCCTTTGCTCGCTTCCAGCTGCGTTCAGTGCCACAGCGCATCCCAGCCCAAGGGCGGACTGCGTCTGGATACGGCCGCCGCTGCGAGGGAGGGTGGCGATTCCGGCAAGGTCCTCCTGCCTGGAAAATCCAGCCAAAGCCTTCTTTTCCAGCTTCTGGGCGGCGCCCACGAGGACATCCCCCGGATGCCCTACAAGCGCAATCCCCTCTCTCCGGAACAAATCGCTCTTGTGGGCCAATGGATAGATGAGGGGGCTCACGCCCCGGAAACTGAACAACCCAGCGAGTGGACCCACTGGGCATTTCAGGCCCCGAGGCGCCCCGAGCTTCCCGTCGCGAAGGGCATTCCGCACCCCGTGGACGCCGCCCTGGCAGGGCCGATGCTGGCCAAGGGAGTCACCCCCTCGCCCAAGGCGGGTAAGGAGACGCTCCTGCGACGCATTCATATGGACCTGACCGGGCTGCCTCCCACGCCTGCGGAAGCCGACGCATTTCTGGCGGACAAAGCGCCCGATGCGTTCGAGAAGGTGGTTGACCGGCTGCTCCAGAGCCCGCACTACGGCGAGCGCTGGGGCCGCTGGTGGTTGGACCAGGCCCGGTATGCCGACAGCAACGGCTACAGCATTGACGCGCCTCGCAGCATCTGGCCCTACCGCGACTGGGTGGTCAACGCACTCAACGCAGACATGCCCTTTGACGCATTCACAATCGAACAGATCGCCGGCGACTTGCTTCCAAATCCCACCCTCGAACAGCGCGTCGCCACCGGTTTTCACCGCAATACGCAGATCAACGGCGAGGGCGGCATTGATCCGGAGCAATTCCGTGTTGAAGCCGTCTTTGACCGGGTTGCCACCACCGGCAGCGTCTGGCTGGGACTCACCCTCAATTGCTGCCAGTGCCACGACCATAAATTTGACCCCCTTTCGCAAAAGGAGTTTTTCGGGTTCTACGCCTTTTTCAACACGCAGGAACAGGACGGCCACGGGTCCACCAAAAACCCTACGGTGATTCTTCCGCGGGCTGGAACAAATCCGGAGGCGCTTGCAGTCGAAAGAAAAAGGCTTGAAGCCCAAATAGGCTCCCTGCTTCCGAGCCGTCTGGAGGCGATTGCCGCATGGGAAAAAGGGCTCACGCCGGAGGGAATCAGAAAGCTGAATGCCGAGGTGCAAAAGGCGCTCAAAGTGCCTGCGGACAAGCGTTCGGCGGTGCACAAGCGGACGCTGTACACGCAGTTCGCGTTCAACGACGGGGAGTTCAAGGGTGTAAACGACCGCCTCAAGGAACTCGAGTCGGAGGAGGCCAGCCGCATCACGTCGCTGGTCATGCAGGAGCTGCCGGCTCCCCGCACCACGCAACTTTTCATCAAGGGCGATTTCACAAGGCCTTCGGACGCCGTCGAGGCCGGCACCCCCGCCATTCTGCCGCCGCTCGAATCCGGGGTCGCGCGCAACCGGCTCAGCCTCGCCCGCTGGCTGGTGGACCGCAAAAATCCGCTCACGGCGCGGGTCATCATGAACCGTGTCTGGCTGCAGTACTTTGGCCGCGGAATTGTGGAGACGGAGAATGATTTCGGCACCCAGGGCATTCCACCCACGCATCCCGGGCTACTGGACCTGCTGGCCGTGGAATTCATGGAGAAAGGATGGAGCCTCAAGGCCATGCACCGCTTCATCGTGACATCGCAAGCCTACCAGCGTTCCTCGGTGGCGCGCCCGGATCTGGCTCAGGTGGATCCATACAACCGGCTGCTGGCACATCAAAACCGGCTCCGGCTCGACGCGGAACTCATCCGCGATGTCAGTCTGCGGGCGACCGGACTGCTCAGCCCCACGCTGGGTGGGCCGCCGGTGTATCCGCCGCAACCGGAGGGCGCGATGCTCACCGGGCAGGTGCGCCGTCCGTGGCCGATCAGCACCGGCCCCGACCGCTACCGGCGTGCCTTGTACACGTTCCTTTTCCGGGCCAGCCCGCATCCGGCCTTGAGCGTGTTTGACGCGCCGGACGCCTTCACCACCTGCACGCGGCGCACCCGCAGCAACACGCCCCTGCAGGCCCTCACACTTCTTAACGATCCGGCTTACGCGGAGTTTGCGCAGGCTCTCGCTGGCGTCATTAAAGAAAAGGGACTGGAGGAGGCATTCCGCCGCTGCGTGACGCGCCGTCCTTCCGCCGCGGAGCAGACCGTGCTCGCCGCCCTGAGCCCGCTCAACGCTGCGCGCGTGCTGCTGAATTTGGACGAAACCATCACCCGCGAGTAAACCCAGACCGCTCCGTTTCGAAACGTTCTCTCCGCTCCCTTCCCGGCCATGAAAACCGACTTTTTACCGCACCGCACGCGACGTCATTTTTTCAGCGACTGCTCCGTGGGCTTGGGCTCCGTGGCGCTTGCCTCCCTTCTGGCCGACCGCCCGCTGGAGGCCGCCGCGGCCGCATCGACGGCCGCCGCTGCACCGGATTCAACCGGCAAAACGCATTTTCCACCCAAGGCCAAGAACGTCATCTACCTGTTCATGGCCGGAGGCCCCTCCCAGCTTGAGCTCTTTGATTACAAACCCAAATTGCAGGAGCTCAACGGGCAGAACATCCCGCAGAGTTTTATCGAAGGCAAACGCTTCGCCTTCATGAATAGCTCCCACTCGCCCAAACTGCTCGGTACCCGCCGCTCCTTTATGCAGCACGGCCAGTCCGGCACCCCCATCTCCGATCTGCTGCCGCACACGGCGCAGATCGCCGACGAAATCGCCATCGTACGATCCTGTGCCACCAATCTTTTCAACCATGCCCCGGCCAAGCTTTTCATGAACACGGGCAGCGGCCAGTTCGGACGCCCCAGCGTGGGGGCTTGGGTAACTTACGGCCTCGGCAGCGAATCCCAAAATCTCCCCGGATTTGTCGTTCTTTTGAGCGGACCGCGCGGACCGCGCGGCGGGTCGGTGAATTGGGGCAGCGGGTTTCTGCCGTCCACCCACCAGGGGGTGCCGCTCCGTTCGCAGGGCGAGCCAATCCTCAATTTGACCTCCCCCGCGCAGGTCTCCGACGCCGATCAGCGCGCGACGCTGGACGCCCTGCGCGCAATCAATCTTCAGCGGTTGGTGGCCACCGGCGACGCCGAGATTCAAACCCGCATTCAGGCTTATGAAATGGCCTATCGCATGCAATCAAGCGCCCCGGAACTCATCGACATTTCCGGCGAATCCGCCGCTACACTCGACCTCTATGGTATCGCCTCAAATCAGCCGTCCTTCGCCCGCAACTGCCTTTTGGCCCGCCGGTTGGTGGAACGCGGAACCCGGTTTGTGCAGCTTTACCACACCAACTGGGACAGCCACGGCGGCTCCGGCGAGACCCTCGAAAAGGACTTCCCTGCGCGCTGCGCCGAGGTGGATCGCGCGTGCGCCGCGCTCGTGCTGGACCTCAAATCACGCGGCCTGCTTGAAAACACCCTCGTGATTTGGGGCGGCGAGTTCGGGCGCACTCCGATGGGCGAGAACCGGGAATTCACCGGACGCAACCACCACATCGACGCCTTCAGCATGTGGTTTGCAGGAGGCGGCATTCGCCCGGGGGCCCACCTCGGTGCCTCGGACGAGCTGGGATTCAACGCCGTTGAGGACCGCGCTCATGTGCATGACATTCACGCGACGCTCCTTCACCTCCTCGGGATTGATCACAAAAAACTCACCTTCCGCTTTCAAGGGCGCGACTTCCGGCTCACCGACGTACACGGCGAGGTCCTGCACAAACTGCTGGTCTGATCCCTGACGGCGCGGATGCCCGAGCAGGGACGCGAGCCGTCCTAAACGCTGCGCGAAGTGCCCGTCCGAGCGGATTCCAGCGCCGCGGCGAAAAGCTCGTGCGAGACAACGGCCTCTTCCGGAGTGGCGCACCCGAAACGGTCCCCCAGAAAACCGCCCCGCTCCGCCAGATAGGCCGCCCACATCTGTTGGATCACGTCTGGAAAGCCGGGTTCAAAAATCCCGCCAGTTACCGTGCGGAACGGGGTTCCGAAGCCCAGTTCGGTTTGTTTCCACCACTGTTCCTGGGCGCGCTCAAACACATGAAGCGTCTTGGGATGCGCAGTGCTGAAACGAACGCCGCCATCGGTTCCAAGAATCTCGATAAACCAGGTATTGGTGGCACCGGGTGCCATCCGTTTCATTTCCAGGCGCAGGGGCGCGTCCTCCCCGCCGATGCGGCTCCAGCAGTGAAGCAGCGCGTTGTCCCACGTGTCGCACGGCGCGCTTCCCCCGCGTCCGTCGGGGCGGTTGGGATACCCTTTTTGCAGCTGCGCAAAAAGCTGGTGGGGGCGCCAGCCGAGGCGCAAAGGCAGGTGGCACGCGTGCATGCCCAGATCGTTGAGCACGCCGCCCTCGCCGCAGGTCGCACTCCGCCGCTTCCAGTTGGCGGCTTTGTTCGGATCCAGATCGCTGCTGTGGTGAAACCCGGACACGACCTCCAGAATCCGCCCCAGGGCCCCGGATTTCGCCATTGCATACGCGCGCTGCGCTCCGGGAAAGAAGGGCATCTCCGAGCTGCATCGCACAAAGCGCCCGCTGGTGTGCACGCCCTCGAGGATGCGGCGTGCGGAGGCCAGATCGATGCCGAAAGGTTTTTCTGCGAGCAGGTCTTTGCCCGCGGCGAGTACATCGAGGTACACCCGCTCGTGCTGGTCGTGCGGAACAGCCACGTACACCACGTCGATGTCTTTCACGGCTAGAAGTGCGTGGTAGTCGGTGGTGCGCACACCGCAGGACGGGATGCGTTCAAACCACTCCAGCGCCTGCGGATTGAGATCCGCCACGCCTGCGAGCACCGGGGTCACCGGCATGTCGCTGAGCGCACACCAGCGCGAAAAGGCGCTGGCAATTTCGCGGCCCATAAGGCCTCCGCCGATAATTCCAATTCGAACCGTGTGCATGGCAAAAGGGGATTAGCGGGAGGCCTGAATGAAACCCAGTGCCTCCTCCACGGAGGCGTTGCGGTGCACCATCGCCATCAGGGCCCGCGTGATCCCCGCGGGCTGCGGATGCTGGATGATGTTTCGCCCGTAAACGATGCCCTGCACTCCCTGCTGGAGCAGCGCCGCGGTGCGCTCGAGCAGTTCGCGGTCCGGCACCCGGCCCCCGCCGCGCACCAGCAGTGGCACGCCGCCCGCGGTCTGCACCACGCGGTGGTACTCGGAGGGATCGTCGGTGGGATCGGCTTTGAGCACGTCGGCTCCGAGTTCCACCGCCTGACGCACGAGGGGTACGATTTTTTCCGGGTCCCCATCGACCTCGTAGCCGCCTTTTTCCTCATTGGGACGGAACACGAGCGGTTCGACCATCATCGGCATGGCGTAGTGATCTGATTGCGTTTTGAGGCGTACGATGTTGTCGATGCACTGCGCGTAAACATCGGGGGCTCCCGGGATGAGGAAGAGGTTCACGCAGACGCATGCCGCGTCGAGGCGGACTGCGTGGAGCATCGGCTCGTCAATGAGCGTGCTGATGCGCGTGGTCGGCAGCGAGCGGCCGTACACGTTTGCCGTGTCGGTGCGCAGCACCAGCGCGGGTTTCGCTTTCCCGGGGATCGCCTGCAGGTGGCGGGCCTGACCCACGCTTAGCTGGATGGCATCCGGGTTGGCGTTCACAAGCGTGCGGATGACCTCGGGCATCGATTCAATCCCCTGAAGAAAGGACGCTTGATTGAAAAAGCCATGGTCTACTGCCACGTCAAAGCAGCGACCGGATTCCGCGTTGAAGAGACGATTGAGACGGGCCTGTTTCATAAGGCGCAAAAAATGAGCGGGATCCCGTACTAGCGCACGCCCATGAGGTGCCGCAGCGTGTAGAGCTCCAGCGCCTCGTAGTCGCGCGCGTCGCGCATCTGCTCGACAAGCTTTTGGTCGAGGGACCGTACCTTGTCCACGAGGTGCAGAAACAGCGCGCGGCTGTTGACGAGGTGATCGGTCACGGGGCATCCGCGCTGGGTGCGCATCGCTTTGACATCCAGACCGATAAACTCCCCGTTTCGTCCGTAGCCAGCTTCCTCGAGGACGCGCACTTGGTTGAAAGCACCGCGCAAATTCGCACCGCCGAAGTTTTTGTCCTGGTCGTATTTGAGGCCGTTCTGGTCGTTGAGATGGACGCTCGCGAGTTTGTCGTGCGCAAGGGCGAACGCCATTTCATCGGAGGGATCCAAGCCGGCCAGCAGCGCGTGGGCGCTCTCGATGAGTCCCTTCACCCGCTTGGGATCGCTGGATGCGTAGGCCAGCGCAATGGCGTGCCCGATGGTGGGCACGTACGCCTGATCGGTGGGTTCATTGGGCTTGGGCTCGATCCAAACTTCAATGCCGGAGTCGTACGCGAGCATCGCGTTGACCGTCTCCAAGAGGCGCTGGTAGGCAAGCCGCGCCTCCTTCGCCTCGCGGATGTAAGTCCCCTCGCGGCTCAGCCAGAGCACGATGCCCTTGCAACCGAGCACGCGGGCGATATCGATGCACTTTTTGGTCCGCTCCCACGCATAGGCGCGGTCTGCGGCGCTGTTGGATGTGTAGGCGCCATCGACGGTTTCATTGGCGAACCACAGGCGCGGGGCGACAAACTCGGGGGTGAGTCCTTCGTTGGAGAGGGTAGTGCGCAGGGCCTGTGCCTTGCGCTGGATTTGCTCGGGACTCTGGTTGTCCAGATCCGGCACGGCGTCGTCGTCGTGCAGTTGGACGCCGTCGAATCCGAGCCCCTTGTAGAGGGCAAACTTGCGTTCGTGGGCAAAGGCGGTGCGGACTTCGGGGCCGAAGGGGTCGCCTCCTTCGCTGATGTTCCAGGGGCCAAACGAAAAACGGTAGGAAACGGGGTTTGAGCTCATGTGTGCGGGCAAAGATAGCGGGGCAAGCGGGGGCCGCTACGCGGTGTGTGCCTTTTTCCAAGACTAAGGTGTCATTTGTATCGCTCAAAAACATGCTTTAGTGAAAGTTTGGGCCATGCGTTTGAGCCGCGAAATGACCGCCCCGCCGCCGGGACATTCCTTCCGGCTTTTGCGATGGAAGCGGTCGGTGCGCGATGCCGAACTCCTTTTAGAGGGGGGCAAAACCGCGAAAATTGGCGGCGAAGGCGACCGCTGGCATTTCCACTCCGCAATGGAGTTGACGCTGTTCACGACGGGTCACGGAACGCGGTTTGTGGGGGACCACATTGGCGTCTTTGGGCCCGGGGACCTTGTCCTGCTGGGCGGGGGCCTGCCACATTACTGGCACGCAAAAGGTTCTTCGAGCGGGGTTTCCCTTCAGTGGGATTTTCCGCAGGGGCATGCGTTTTGGGAGTTTCCGGAGGTGGGGGCGCTCGGGGTGGTGTTTCGGAAGGCGGCGCGGGGTTTGCGCATGGTCGGGGAGAGGGGGGAGCGGGTGGGCGCAGCCTTGGGGCAGCTGGGGGCGCAGGAAGGCGTGGGGCGGTTGGCCGGGGTGCTCGGGATATTCGGGCATCTGGCTGCCGGGGTGGAGGATGGACGCTGTGTGGAGGAGCTCTCCAAAAACCAGTTTCAAATACGGGACGAGGGGGGGTATCAGCGGGCCCTTGGCGAAGTGATGCGGTATCTGGTGGCGCATTTCCGCTCGGAAGTGCGCCTCGCACAGCTGCTGGAAATAGCGGGAATGAGCAAGTCGACCTTTTCCCGCCAGTTTCAGCGCCATTCGGGCAAAACGTTCCAGGAGTTTGTGTTGAGTTTGCGGATGCAGGCGGCCTGCCGGGAACTGGAGCAAACCGGGGCTTCGGTTTTGGAAATCGCCCATGGATGCGGCTTTTCGGAGGTGTCGTTTTTTAACCGGGTTTTTCGCCGGATGCAGGGATGCACGCCCACCGAGTACCGGCGCCGGGCTGGGTAGCGGCAGGCTGCATCCGGTAGTTCCGCCCGAGGGAGGGCAGCCTGCGGGCTTGGGAGGCACCTGAGATGCAGGCGGCGCCTCCAGGTAAAAAATCCCTTTGGATTTTCCGGGGCCCTTCTGGGAGAGTCTGCAACATGGAACGTCTGGTCTCTTTTGGAACGGCTTGGATCGTGGCGGGATGTCTCGCGCTGGCGGGAAATCTGGTTTTTGCGGACAAAGACACCCCGGCTGCCGGGCCTGCGGGCGGCCAAGAGGCCGCCAAGCCGGCGGAAAAAAACAACAAACCGGACAAGGAGGAGGCACCGCGCAAGCGACAGGCGGAAGTGACGCTGGGCGGCAAGCGGGTGCCGTACGCGGTGCAAACCGGCACGATGCCGCTGCGCAAGGACGACGGCACCACCCGGGCTTCGGTGTTTTACGTGTATTACGCCGTGGAGGATGGAGCGGGTGTGCGCCTGTGCGACAAGGACCCGGCGCGGCCCATCATGTTTTGTTTTAACGGCGGCCCCGGTGCCTCGGCTGTTTGGCTGCACTTGGGTGGGTTGGGGCCGCGGCGGGTGAATCTATCGCCGGAGGGGCTGAGCCCCTCCCAAGTGGGGCGCGTGGTGGACAACCCCCACTCCATTCTGGATGCGGTGGATTTGGTTTTTGTCGACCCGGTCAGCACCGGGCTGAGCCGTTCGGCACAGGGCGAAAAGCCGGAGCAGTTCTACGGGGTGGAGGAGGATGTGCACGCTCTCGGAGAATTCGTGCGCCTGTTTACTACTCGAGAAAAACGGTGGTCCTCCACAAAATATTTGTGTGGAGAAAGTTATGGTGTTTTACGCGTGGCAGGGCTGGCTGATCACCTGCAGCAGGCTTACGGATGGTACCCCGAGGGACTCGTGTTGTTGTCGGGGTTGGTGGATTTCCAAACCATTCTTGCGGCGGACGCCAACGATCTGCCGTACGTGCTGTTTTTGCCGACCATGACGGCCACTGCGCATTACCACGGCAAGCTGGATGCGACGCTCGCGGATTTGGACAGGGCCGTGGCCGAGTCCCGAGCGTTCGCTCTGGGTGACTATTCCGTGGCACTGCTCAAGGGTAACGCGCTGGAGGACGGCGACCGACTGAGGGTGGCCCGCGCGCTCTCGCGGTTTACGGGTATTCCCGAGAAGGCGGTTTTGAGCCAGAATCTGCGGATCAGTCCGGGTTTTTTCCGCAAGGCCCTGCTCTCGGCCGACGGGAAGGTGGCGGGCCGTTTTGACGGGCGGGTGGTGGCCGAGGACAACGAACCCGGGGCGCAACACCCCGCTGGAGACCCCTCCTACGACAACATCGCGGGTGCTTTTGCCTCGGCGATCAATGCCTACGTGCGCGGCGAGTTGGGATATGAGAGCGATCATCCCTATCACATTCTTAAAGGGCTTCCGTGGAAGTATCACCAGTTCGAGGGCCGGTACGTTTCCACGGCTTCCAGCCTGCGGTCAGCCATTCAGGCAAACCCGCGTTTGCGTACGCTGGTGCTTTGCGGGAGGCGGGATCTGGCCGTACCAGAAGATTCCATGCGGTACAGTGTTGCCCATTTGCGGCTGGCCCCGGCGCTCCGACAGGGGATCCGGTTCAGTCTGTATGAGAGCGGGCACATGATGTACCTCAACGAGCCGGATGCGGAGAAGCTGCGGGTGGATTTGACGGGCTTTTTGCATGGCGCGCGATAGGGGCTTTGCCGTCCGGCCCGTCCAGACTTGAGTTTCCGGGAACCGCCCCCCATACTGGGAAACCCCCTTATGCCGATCTGCACGGAGAGAGAGCTGCCCGACAAGGCGCGAGCCTTGTGGCAAAAAGCCAAAAGCGCGGCGGAACTCAAGAATCACGGATACGCCATATCCCTGCTTCAAGGTGTTCTGCGAGAAAGTCCCGGATTTTTAGATGGACGCAAGATGTTGCGCTCCGCGGCCATTGCCCAAAACGCCACCCGCAAGGGCAGCCGGGCAAGCGGAATTTTTGGAAGCCTCTCGGCCACCAGTTTTCGTTCGGGTACCACGGTGCGCAAGGATCCGCTGGCTGCGATGGAGCAGGCGGAAAAAACGCTGGAATCGGACCCGTACAACGCGGCGGGCAATCATCTGCTGAAGGAAGCAGCTGTTGCGGCCGGTTTTCCTGAGATCGCGATGTTCGCGCTGGAAACCCTTATCAAGGGAAATCCAAAGGACACCAAAGTTTTACACGAGCTGGGGGAAATGTACCTCGGCGCCGACAAGCCCGAACAGGCTCTGGAGGTTTTCAACCGGATCGCGCAGATCAATCCCGGAGATCTGGCTGCGATCAAGCGCGCCAAGGATACGGCGGCCACCGCTACAATGAAGAAGGGCGGATGGGAAACGGCCAAGAGTTACCGGGACCTGATCAAGGACAAGGACGAGGCGGTGCTGCTCGAGCAGAAATCCCGAACGTTTAAGGATCTTGCCACCATTGAATCTCAGTTGGGCGAGCTCAGCCGCGAATACGAAGCGCAACCGCAGAGCGTGGATGTTGTGAGGCGGATTTGTCAGTTGATGGAGCTCAAGTACGAGCAGACCAAAAACCCGGAGGATCTCGGAGGGACGGTGCAGTGGTTTGTGTATTGCGACCAGCTGATATCGCATAGCGATCCGGCGATTTCGCGAAAGGTATCGGACTTGCAGGCCAAACAGCTGGAGGTGTCCATTCAAACGCTTGAGGAATGGTTTAATGCGGGAGGCGATGCCCATCCGGATGCGGAGCAGTACCGGCAGCAGCTTGTACAACTCAAGGCCCAGCGGGCTGAAACCGTGATTGGCGAAGCACGGAAGCGCGTGGAGCGCAATCCGACCGATTTGCAGCTGCGTTTTGAGTTGGGTGAACGGATGGTGGAGGCAGGCCAGTTCAACGAGGCGATACCCGAGCTGCAACGGGCGCGCCAGAATCCAAACGTACGTTTGCGCGCGATGAGCATGCTGGGACGCTGCTACGAGGAGAAGGGCATGCTCGACCTTGCAGTGCAGCAGTTCAAAACAGCTGCGAGCGAAATGGTTGCGATGGATATATTCAAAAAGGAGACGCTCTACCGCCTCGCTTTGCTTCACGAAAAAATGGGCGCCAAACCGGAGTACCTTGAAGCGCTGAAGGAAATTTACGAAGCCGATTACGGCTTCCGTGACGTCGCGCAGCGCGTGGAGTCGAGTTACTCCGCCGGGTAATCGCCAAAAATAGCATCGCCTCGCGCTGTGTTCCGGAGCGTGCCCGGTACGCGGTACCATTCCGTATGAAACAGCCCTGCCTAAACTGGTGGACTCGAAGCTGCGTGTGCGCGGCGTGTGCCATTGTTTTGTTCATCGGATTCTCTGTGGGCGGGCGGGCGGAAGAGCCACGTCCCAATTTTGTCTTCTTCATCACAGACGACATTTCCGCCGAAGACATCGGGCCCTACGGGAACAGGCAGATCCAGACGCCGCATCTGGACCGGATGGCGGCCGGGGCGATGGTATTCGACAGGGCTTTTTTGGTCATTAGCAGCTGCAGCCCTTCGCGCTGCAGTATTATCACGGGGCGCTATCCGCACAACCACGGGGCCCCCGAGTTGCACATGGACTTGCCCCAAACGCAGGCCACATTTGTGCGGGAACTGCGGAATGCGGGATATCACACGGTCATTTCGGGAAAAAACCACATGGGCAATCCCGCTGCGCTTGGCTTTTCGAAAACCTCCCCGGGGACCGGTCCGGGTGCATCGGAGGACTGGGTCCAGCTCCTGCGGGACCGGCCCAAAGATAAGCCGTTTTTTGCGTGGTTTGCGTCCCATGACGCGCACCGCGCGTGGACGGTGGACGATGTTTCACCGCGGTACGGACCCGAGACCGTGCGGGTTCCGCCCTACCTCGTCGATGGACCGCAGACGCGTCAGGATTTGGCGGGCTATTATCATGAAATAAGCCGTACGGATGCGACTTTGGGCTCTCTGCTTGCCGAACTTGACCGGCAGAACATCGCCCAAAACACCTACGTGATTTATTGCTCCGACAACGGGCGGCCTTTCCCGCGTTGCAAAACCCGCCTCTACAACAGCGGTGTGCAAACGCCCCTGATTATCCGGCGCCCGGGGCATGTGGCCCCGGCACGTACGCAGTCTTTGGTGAGCTCCATCGATCTCGGGCCCACTTTCCTGGAGATGGCGGGCTTGCCCACGCTTGCCTCTGCACAGGGTGTGAGCTTCGCGCCGGTGTTAAAGGATCCCCGTGCAGAGGTGCGTGATTACGCATTCTCGGAACACAACTGGCATGTGTTCGCCGCCCACGAGCGTTCGGTGCGTTTCGGCAAATGGCTCTTCATCCGCAACGCATGGCCTTCCCGGCGCGCGCTGTGCCTCGAAAGCACCGACGCTTACCCGGCCGGCAAGGAGCTGTGGGATGGGCATGCGAAGAAAAGAACCACCCCCGATCAGGAGGATGTCTTCCTCCAGCCCAGGCCCGGGGAGGAATTTTACGACACCGAATCCGATCCGCACCAACTGCAAAACCGGATCGCATCCGGGGAGTTCGCTCCGCAGATCCGTGAAGCCCGCGAGATTCTGGAGCGGTGGACGCGGGAAACGGGGGATACCGTTCCCAAAGATCCGACGCCGGATCGGAAGGGCGAAAAGCGGGGCGGGCCCCTGCGCGGGGAAATGCCGGGTGCATCTGCCGGTGCGGCTTCGATTGTTGCGAAGGGGCCGGTGCGGAGGTGAGCATGCACCGCGAGGCGGAGCAAGGGGGGGTGAGGGAGCGGACACTTTTCACGCGATGCCACCCGCAGGCTGCCGCTGTCTACCGGCCTGCGTAGGGTTCGGAGTGGGCCTGATGGGCCAGAAAATCTTCCAAATAGCGGGCCGCCAGCCTGGAGCTCCGCAGAATCAAAAGATTCTCCGCGTTGCTTTGCTCCGCGGCTTTCGTGAAGTTGAACGAGCCCGTTATCACCACACCGCCGTCCAAAATCATCACCTTGTTGTGCGCGATCGCATGCCGCGCATCAATCCACGTTGGAATTTTCGCGTGCGCCAAAAAATCTGCCTCCGAGTAGTTTGCCGTCCGGTTGCTTTTGTCCAGGAGGACCTCCACGTGGACTCCCCTCCGGAAAGCTTCCACCAAGGCTTTGGCAATCGGAGCCGACGTGAAGCTATAGGCTTGTACAAGGATGGTTTTCTTCGCAGCGCCAATCTCACGCACCACGGCCTCCGTGGCGCCTCCGCGAGGCGAAAAATAAACCTCGGGAACCGGCATTTGCGGCGGTTCCGCAGCCCGCGAAACCTCCGTGCTGGAGGCCCAGATTACAAGTAGTGCGCACGGTAGAAAAATGGCGAGAACACGAGGGTACGGGGAGCGCATGGGGGATGGTCGGGACAAATTGGTTGGGCTGCAGTTTTTAGGCCGAATCCACCTCCCGGCAACTTCCCTTTAAACCTGCGAGTCTGGAAATCAGAGCGGGCTGTGGTATTTCACAGGGACAAGAACGAGAATACCCCATACGTGCTCCATGAAACAGTCCCGTCCCACCTCTTTAAAAAGCGCCAAGATAAAACCTGCAGCGGCTTCTTCCCGTGAACAAAACCTGCAGCTTCTTGGCCGATCGGAGAACCGGCTGCCCTCGAAAGTCTCGGCCTCCACGCTGGAGACGTTCCCCAACCGGTATCCGCGCCGCGATTATTTAATTTCGTTTGATGCCGAAGATTTTACATCGCTCTGTCCCATCACCCGGCAACCGGACTTTGCCGAACTTCACATTGAATATGTGGCGGACCGGCAGTGCATCGAAACCAAATCGCTGAAGTTTTACCTGGCCAGTTATCGAAACTGCGCGGCGTTTAACGAGGAGGTGGCCAACCGCATTCTGGATGATCTTGTGGCCGCGTGCGCTCCGCGCCGGATGACCGTGCATGCCCGGTTCGCTTCCCGCGGCGGCATCCGTCTTTCCGTGCAGGCTCACCACACGGCTTCCTGATCAAACTCTTCATGGCGTCCCCGCAAAAAAAGGCGGTTGTCCTCGTCAGTGGCGGATTAGATTCCACCACAGCGCTTTATGATGCTGCATCTGTGCACCGCGTGGTGGCTGCATTGTCTTTTGATTACGGCGCCAAACACAACCCGCGCGAGATTCCACAGGCTGCCTGGCATGCGGACCGTCTCGGAGTCTCACACGTCGTGCTGCCTCTTCCCTTTATGGCTTCCCATTTTTCCTCGGCGTTGCTCCGGGGCGGGCCCGAAATTCCCAAGGGCCACTACGAAGAGGCTTCGATGAAACAGACGGTCGTGCCTTTTCGAAACGGGATACTGCTGGCGGTTGCCACGGGTCTTGCCGAAAGTCGCGGAGCTGAAATTCTGGTGATCGCAGCCCACGCGGGTGACCATGCCATTTATCCCGATTGCCGCGAGGATTTTATGCAGGCGATGGACGCCTCGATGCAAAAGGGCACGTACGCCGGAATCAGGCTGGAGCGTCCGTTCATTCACAAGGACAAGGCCGCCATCGTGCGGCGAGCCATGGAACTGGGGGTGCCTTTGGAGCGGACATGGTCCTGCTATGTCGGCGGTGAAGAACACTGCGGCGAATGCGGCACCTGTGTGGAAAGACGCGAGGCGTTTTGTCTCGCGGGGGTTCCTGATCCGACCGCTTACCGGACGCAAAGCCCGCTTCCCCCGCGCCCCGCCCAGACGCATGCAGATCGCTGAAATCTTTTACTCCATCCAAGGAGAGGGAGAGCTGACGGGAGTGCCGTCGGTTTTTGTGCGGACGTCGGGATGCAACCTTCGCTGTCGGTGGTGCGACACCCCGTATGCGTCGTGGAATCCCGAAGGCACCGCGTGGCAGCCCGACGCCCTGCTTGCCCGCATTCTCGAGCACCGGCAGGCGCGGCATGCGGTCTTCACGGGCGGCGAACCACTTCTTTGGAAGGAGCTTCCCTATCTCTCCCGGAGCCTTCGAAGCCGCGGATGGCATGTAACCATTGAAACGGCCTCCACGGTTTCTCCTGGGGATCTGGAGTATGATTTAGCTTCACTGAGCCCCAAGCTCTCCAACTCTACACCGCTTGAGCGGGAGATTGAACCGGCGTGGAGGCA
>JBILWF010000113.1:0-6771 GCA_044370075.1 Chthoniobacteraceae bacterium
TGGTGGGACCCAGCCCCCCGGTGACCAAAACCACATCCGTGCGTGGAAACGCCTCCAGAAGGGCTTCGCGGATGGGCGGTCCGTCGGGAACGGTGGTTTGGCGGGCGATGGTCAAACCCAGCGGGAAGAGGGACTCTGCAAGAAAGGGGAGGTGGGTGTTGAGTACCTGTCCGTAAAGGAGTTCCGACCCGGTATTGAGGACTTCGATGCGCATGGAAAAGAGCGGTTACGGGCGTTCGGACTGGGAGGAAAGGATCTCGCCCGGCTCGCACTCGATCCAGACAGAGATCGGGCGGCAGCACACGCTGCAGTCCTCGATGTGCGAGTGGTCACCTTGGCTGGTATCCACCATGGTAACAAAGACTTCACCACACCAGGGACAGTCGACGGAGAGTTCTTGGAGCAGGTTCATGGAATGTCAGTGCGACGGGCTTTGTGAGGGGGGGAATTGGGTGCGCCATTTTTGCAGAAACGTCATCTCGCGCAGGATTTCCCACAACGGCGCGGGGTCCCGCGGCGGGGGTGAGTTCCACCAGGAGTCGATGCGGGCCTCCCGGTCGTGCCAGGCGGCGGCGAGTTCGCTTTCCACCGGCGCAAGCCGCGGGTGGAGCGCCGCGAGCTCCCGACCGGCGAGGGCCCGTGCCAGCGGCGTGCGCGCGGCGCTTTGCTTCGCATTCAATGCAGCGAGCGTTTCCCGCAAAGCCCCCAGACGCATAAACAGCGCGAGCAAATCCGGCGGCAGGTGCGTCGGGGGCTCCGGTGCGGTCTGTCCCCGTGTGACCACCTCCAGAAAAGCCCGGAGGTTCCCGACTGGGTCCCCCAGCGCGGTGCGCGCCCGCTGGATATCTTGAAACCGTTTTGATGCAACGTTTTCCGTAGATGTGTCTGGATGATGCCGCACGGCCTCGCGCAGAAAGGCGCTTTGCAAGTCCGCGGATCCCACGCGCGGGCTCGGTTCGAGACCGAGGAGGGCGAACGGATCGGGGGTGGAAAAAAGGGCTCGCTCCATGGCGGGTTTCACGGACATCGGATTTGCGAATCATGCCCCGATCCGGTATCCGCGGGGAATGCGCGTTTTCCTCGGGCGGTTGGTTTTGTGGATGTGTCTTGTGATGGTTTTCACGTGGCTGGGAGTGGCGCGTTTAAACTATCCGAAGGAGGGTTGGTGGGAGTCGATGGCGAGGACGCTGGGGGATTTAAGGCGGGCTGCGGTTTTGGGGTGGCGGTGAAGTGCGGGAATCTGCCGCTCTGCGAGTTGGCAAGGTGAGCGAATCGGCTATACTGTGGATAGAACCAAAAACGCCTATGTCCTTTATTCCGATTCTGCTGATCATTGGAACTTTCGGGCTCTCTTTGTGGGCCATGTGGCGGGTGAAATCTGTTTACGGACAGTACAGCCAGGTGGGTGCCGCTTCCGGGGCAACCGGAGCGGAGGTCGCCGCCGCCATCCTCGACAGGGCGGGCATCCGCGATGTCGAGATCCTGGAGCATGACGAGATGCTCGGCGACCACTACGACCCAATCCGCAAGCGTCTGGTGTTGTCCTCGCAGAATTACCACGGGCGCTCCCTTGCGGCTCTGGGCGTGTCCGCGCACGAATGCGGCCATGCGATCCAGCATCAGACGGCATACGCCCCGCTACACTGGCGTATGGCGGCCGTGGGTGTGACGACCTTCGCCAACCAGATCTTGTTTTGGCTGCCCATGATCGGAATGTTCACTGGCCTCATCCGGGGGCGGCAGCTGGGGTGGATTCTCGCAGTGTGCTGGGGTGTGGTGATGCTGTTCAACCTCATCACGCTTCCCGTCGAGTTTGACGCTTCCTCGCGGGCGAAGCGAATCCTCGGGGAAATGGGCTTTATTGGAACGGAGTCGGAGATGGTGGGGGTGCGTAAAACTTTGGATGCCGCTGCATGGACGTACGTGGCAGCGTTTGTGACCTCTCTCGCGTACTTCCTCTACCATCTGGTGCCCTTGCTGCTGGGCGGCTCACGTAGCGATGACTAGGCTGAGCGGCGCCGGCAGGAGCGGGACCCTCTCGTGCGCGCGCAGTGCGTCCGCGCCGAAAACGGCGCGAACCGCCTTCTGAGGCAAACCCAGTACTCTTGCGAGTCCCCTCCGTCTTGAACGCATTATCGGCTTCCCACGGGCCTCCGAGAGAACCGAGCCTTGCGTCTCCGGATCAGGGGCGCGCCAGCCAACCGGCCCCGCTTCGTCCTCACACGCGGCCCGCGGCGGGATCAATCCCGGTGGTATGGGCTTCCCGCCTTGAGCGAATAGGCGCGGTAAATTTGCTCCAACACGAGCAGCAACGCCATCTCGTGCTGCAGTGTGAGCGCGCTTAGCGACCAAGTCCAACCGGCTCGCGCCCGCAGCGGCACGGTGTGCCCGTCGGCGCCTCCGAGCAGAAAGCAGACCTCCTTTACCCCGGGTGTATGCTCCCAGCGCGTGATGCGCGCGGCCAGATCGCGGCTTGAAACCTGTTCGCCCCGCTCGTCCAACACCACACGAAAGGCCCCCGCGCTGCGCTCCAAAAGCGCCTCCGACTCCGCCTCGGCCACACCCCCTTTGAGAAAATCCAGACGCAGCCCAACCAGTGGACGAAGCCTGCGAAGGTATTCCTCAATCCCGCTTTTTGCGAAGGCCAGCTTGGGTTTTCCGATGGCGAGAACGCGCAGGTGCATGGTTTTTTTTCCCCTTGGGAGGACGGCGCACCGCTCCGTCCCGGGACACGGGTGCGCGCCCGGCGGGAGGTTTCCGGGTGTGCGTGGTTTTCGTGGAGGGCGCGGAGCCTCCGGGGCTCTTGGTGGCGCCTCCGGAGGAGGCGGCGGATTCGGGAGCCGGCGCAAAGTCGAAAAACCCCTTTTGTGCGTCGATGCGCGCGATGACGACGCTCAGGAGGCTGCCCGGTTGGAAGCGGTGGGTGGTTCGTTTGCCGCGGAGTGTGCGCGAGGGGGCGTCAAACCAGTAGCGGTCCTCCGGAAGCAGGCGCATGGGAACCAGTCCGTTGAGGAGCACTTCGGGCAGCTCCACAAAAAGACCCTGCGGTCGGATGTCCACCACGAGCGCCTCGAAGACGCGGGGCTGCGCGGAGCGCAGTTGCTGTTCAAAGAATGCGATTTTTTTCTGCTGCACCGATTCTTTTTCGGCCTCGGCCGAGTTGCGTTCGGTGGCTGAGATGTGCACTGCGGTTTCCGAAAGAAGTCCCGCGGGCAGTGGCTTTTCGCGCGAAAGCGCCCGGTGTACCAGCAGATCGGCGTAGCGCCGGATCGGGCTGGTAAAGTGCGTGTAGTTTTCCTTGGCCAAGCCGTAGTGCCCGAGCGGACGCACGTCGTATGTGGCGCGTTTGAGGCTCTTGAGCAGGTCGAGTTTGACCAGATACTCCTCGGGCTGTCCCTTGATGGCGGCGAGCAGGCGCTGGACTTCCGGCCTGTGCGCTAAATCCCCGGTTCGGTGGCCGTGCGCGGCGGCTTTGTCGCGAAACTCGCGCAGGCGCTCTGGATCGGGGGACTCATGGATTCGGTACACGCTCGAGAGGCCCGCGCGGCGCAGGGCGGCGGCAACGGCCTCGTTTGCCGCGAGCATGCACTCCTCAATAAGCTGGTGGGAGATGTCGTTCTCGATTTTCTCGAGCGCCACGGGGCGGCCCTCCGCGTCGAGCCGCACTTTGAGCTCGGGAAAATCCAGATCAAGAGACCCCGCCGCAAATCGGTTTTTGCGTAGAACGCGGGCCAGATTCCATGCGGTGCGCACGCGCTGCTGCACTTCTGCATCCGTAAAGCAGCGGGATCCTTCCGGCACCGGCGGCAGCGCGGCCAGAGCCGCGGGGGTGTTGTTTTTGAGAATCGCAAACGCTTGCCGGTAAGTCAGCCGCGCAATGCTGCGAATGATGGTGCGCGCAAAGCGTGCGGAGGCAACTTCTCCCTGCGCGTTGATTGCCAGAAAGGCCGAGTACGCCAGCCTGTCCACGCCCGGCTTTAGCGAGCACACCCCGTTGGAGAGGCGCTCGGGCAGCATCGGAACCACTCGTTCGGCCAGGTACGTCGAGTTGCCCCGGCGGCGCGCCTCCCGGTCCAGCGCGGAGCTTGGGCGCACGTAGTGGGCGACGTCGGCGATGTGGACTGAAAGCATCCAGCCATCCCGTGTCGGCTCGACGTGGATTGCATCGTCGAAATCCCGGGCATCATCCGGGTCGATGGTGAGCACGGGTTGGTGGCGCAGGTCCTCGCGGCCTTGGAGATCCGCGGGGGTGGGTGCTTCAAGTATGGCCTCGGCCTCCTTTTGCACGGCCGGAGGAAAGGTTTCGGGAAGCTGAAAGCGTCGAAGGATGGAGAGCATTTCAACACCGGGTGCATCAGCCGGGCCGAGAATTTCGAGCAACTCGCCTTCCAGCGGATGGTGGCGCGATGCCCAGGGCAGCAGGGACACCACCGCCTTGCGGCCCGGGTCCGCACCGGCGGGCGTTTGTCCGGCAGCGGCGCGGATTTCGATGCGCTGGGGCAGGCGCGCATCGTCCGGCACCAGAATCCGGGCTCGGCCCTCTCGCTGGAGTGTGCCCACCACCGTGGTGCGGGCCCTTTCTAAAACCCGTATCACGCGACCGGAACGCTCCGGTTGGAGCCGTTCGCTTTCTGTTGGCTGGGGCGATTGCGCTCTGCGCGGGGCGGGGCGTTCCGCGGCAGCGCGCGTTGCATTGCGCGCGGGACGGTTCATGGGAGTGGGATCGCGGCGGCGGTCGAGCTGGACCACCACCCGGTCGCCGTGCAGTGCTGTGCCCAGCGCTGCGGCGCCGAGCGATACTTCCGGCGCGCCGGGTGTCTCGCTCAGAAGCTTTGCGTTTCCGTTGCGGAAAGCAAGAATGCGGCCCGTGACATGGTCTTCCGCAGAGGGAAGCGTGAAGAAACGTTTGCGTACCCGAACGATTTCTCCCCGGGTTTCAAGCAGGTGCAGCGTGTCGCGCAGGGAGCGGCGCTTGTCCGACACAATTGCCAGTTCGCGGCACATACCCACGGCATCGAGGGGTTGGATGCCCGGGCGCGCGAGAAGGCGGAGGACTTGTTTTTGAAGACTCATGGGGTGGGTCCGTCCAGTCATGAAAGCAGAAAACCCGCCGGAGAGGCGGGTTTCCTTTGCAGAAAGGACGTGGTGGAGGGAAAGAGGGCGTGGTACGTCAGCGTTTCCAGTCTAGCGCGCCCTTTTTTATGGCATAGATGTAGCCGAGGGTCAGGATGCTGATGAAGCCGGTCATGCTCCAAAAAACGGTCGAGCCGTGCTGCGCCAGATGGTCCTGGTAGACGACCGCCCACGGGTACATGAAAACGATTTCCAGATCGAAGAGGATGAAGAGCATCGCCACGAGGTAGAACTTCACGCTGAAGCGGGGCTGGGCCTCGCCCGTTGCGATCATGCCGCACTCGTAGGCCGTATCCTTGGTGGCGTTACGCCGCGTGGCTTTGCCGAGCACGAGGCTGATGAGTAGCGCGCTGCAGGCAAAGCCGATGGCAATCACCACTTGAAGCAGGATGGGAAGATAGTCGGATTTCATAGTAAAAACCGGAGGGCAATACTCGGGAGTGCTCGAGATTACCGGGGAGTATACCCCTGCGGCAAGCCGCCGGAGCGCCGCAGGTAAGATTCCGAGCGAAACCCTATTGCCGCTTGCTCCGGGGGACCGATTTCGTGGTGGCATCCGAAGCATCAAGACCGCGCGGGGCCGAAACATAGGTTGCGCCGGTCAGCGTCGACCTTCCAAAGGCCTCCGGGGTCGGTTCCCCGTGCCTCGAAAAATCTCCCCTGCCGAGCAAGGCCGCCAGCGGGTCAGTCCGAATGCGCGGAACGCGTCGGGGGAGGCGTGGTCTTCGTTAAGCGGCGGGACTTGGGGTTGGAGAGTTCCCCGGAGCTTTCCGTGGAGCGTGTTTCGAGGGTCTCAACTGTCCGCACGTCGTGCTCGGGAGAGTCCGGCCAGGGTCCGTAGATCGAGTAGTTTTCCATAGCAGTGATGTAGTTCCTGCTCTGGTGGGGACGTTGGAGAATGTTAGCGCGGATGTGCCGGGGGTCGAGGCGATTTTTGAAGAGAGGGGCCTTTTTTTGCGCGTGTGACACTCTCAGCGCCTGAAGTCCGCTGAATGTATTTCTCGAGTTGGAAGTGGGCGAAGCCCAGATCGATCCGGCGGAACCACTCGAGTTTCAAAGTGGGGTGTCCGCGGCATGGTTCACAGGGATTAACCAGCACGAGGCGGCCTCCTGGGATCAGCAGTTCCCCCGCCAATCCAAAAAGGGAACGCATTAAATCCTGCAAATCTTTCCGGGGTACTCGCTTGCCCAAAGGCGGGTTGGTGAGAATCAGCGTGAGCTGGTCCTCAGGAATGCCAAGCCGGAGCGCGTCCCGGAAGTCGCCGGCGGCCAGCAGTGCGCGCGAAGACGCCGCAGCGCGCGCCAGCTTACCCGCCGACTCCACGTTGGCCGATGCAATGCGACAGGCCCCGGACTCCACGTCCGTTCCATACACGCGGCACAGCGGGTCGAGCAGCAGGCATTCGGCCAGTTCGAGACCGGATCCGCAAAAGGGATCCCAGACGTGTTCCCGTCCTTGAAAGGGCGCCGAGCCCACCTGACTCAGGCGCGCCATCGCGGCGGCCAGGGGCGGGTGGGAGGCGGCCGGCACATCCCCGCTTCGGTACGCAAAGCGGGGATCCGGGCGGAAACGCGGCAGCAGGTGGACCGCTACGTGGCGTGGCGTTTCCTCAACCCGGATTTCCCAGAGTGCCGAGC
>JBILWF010000114.1:0-6752 GCA_044370075.1 Chthoniobacteraceae bacterium
GGCTGGGATTTTTTCCGGACGGCCGCATCTCCGTCTGGTGGGGCGGCACCCGGGTGGACTGGAACATCCTGCGCAGCTCCCCCGAGAGCCTGCAGTTGGTCACGCCGCCGGGCTCGGGTACGGTGGCCGTGCAGATAGAAACCCCTCAGGGCATCAGCAATCCGGTCTCCTACACCTACGTTGCGGGAACGGCCCCGGTCCAGTTTCAGACCAAGACCCTGCTCACCCTGCCCGGCCCCACCCAGGCCGCATGGGGGCCCGACGGGCGGCTGTACGTGGCGACCCTTTCGGGGGCAATCACCGCCATCGAGTTCGGTGAAAACTACACCATCCTCAACAGCACCACGATTCCCGCCCTGCAGCCTCTCCTCAACGGACGCACGCTCGGCATCGGGTTCAACCCGTGGGAACCACCCGGTGCGTTCCAAATCTACGCCTCGCACGGATACCTCTTCGCCGGCGAAACCAGCGGCGGAGCTGTTCCCTTCTCCGGACAAATCAGCGGTCTACCCTCCCCGAATTTTCAAACCGTCGTTCCCATCCTCACCGGATTGCCCTGCAGCAACCACGACCACGGAGTGAACGGCATCACCTTTGACAACCGCGGCTCTCTGCTCTTCTCCATCGGAGGCAACACAAATGCCGGAGTTCCGGCTCCCAATCTGGGAGATGTCGATGAATCCCCGCTTTCCGCCTCCATCAACTATGCGCGGTTGCGGGATCCTGTTTTTGACGGCCGCATCACGTATATCAACACCGCCACAGGGCTCCCCACCCAGAGCGCTCTGGATGGACTGAGGGCCAGCCTTTCCTCGGGCTCAGGCGTGGGCGTTTTCGCACCCGGTTTCCGGAACAGCTTCGACTTGGTTTGGACCACCCGCGGGATGGTTTACGCCACCGACAACGGCCCGAACGTGGGCTTCGGCAAAGCCTCGTTGACCGCCTCCACCGAATCGGGAGACCCCTCCGCCATGGACAAGGTGGTTCACGCGGTGCGCGGCCAGTACCACGGCCATGCCAACCGCAACCGCGGCCGCTTTGATCCCCGCCAAAACCGGTACCGCAACGTCTGGGAACAGGCTTCCGCTGCGCTCTACACCCCTCCCCTCGTGGAACTGCCCTCCTCCAAAAACGGCATCGATGAATATCGGGCTACCACCTTTGGAGGCGCCCTGCGGGGGGCATTACTGGTCCAACACTGGAATTCGCAGATTCTGGGACTTCGTTTGACCGCAGACGGCCGCTCGGTGGAGTCGATCATTCCAAAAGTGTTCGGTACCTTCGGAGCGCTCGATCTGGTGTGTGGCCCCGGCGGAGCCATCATCGGGGTGGACTACTCCGGCGGGGAGGTCAAGGTGGCCCTGCCTCTTGATTCAACAGCCACCGGGAACTTGGTGGCCTACGACGTGTTTCCCTGGAGGGCACCGGCCAACGGAGCCTTCTCCTTCGTGATTGGAGGGGCTGGATTTGGGGACATAGCGGGCACCCAGGTGCTCTTTGGAACCAAACCCGCAGCCCTCACCAGCGTCACTCCCACGCGGATCAAGGGGTGGATTCCCGCGGAAGAACGCCCCACCGCCGCATTCCTTCCCGTCAGCGTCAAAAGCGGCGGGCGCAGCGCCGTGATTGCGGACGGCTTCCGCTACCTGCTCGAACCCGGGCAGGGAAACGGCGTCTGGCGGGAGGAGCCGTCCGCAAATCCGGGCGCATCCCTTGCAGCCGCGGCGGAGGTCGACGGGATCATCTACACCCTCGGTGATGCTGGCGAAGGGGGTTTTCACGCTTACAACCCGGCGACGGGGCGCTGGGAGACCGCTTTGCCCGCTCCACCCGTGTCGGTCCGCTGGCCCCGGCTCATCGCCCTGCCCGGAGCGGTGGCTGGCAGGGGAACGCCGGAGGGTGTCGGGGCCGCGGGTGCGGAACTGCTGCTCGTGGGGCAACCGGTGGCCGGGGGCGGGTGGGTTCCGCAGGTGTTTAATCCGCAAACCGCCCAGTGGCGCTCCTGGAGCATGGCGCCCGCCTCGGGGCCCGTCCCGGCCGCGGCCTGCACCGGGGGGAAAGTCTTTTTGTGCGGCGCAGGCCCCGGAGCAGCCGCCAGTTCCGCGGTGTGGACTTTGGATCTGCGAACCGGGCTGTGGGCTGCAGGAACACCGCTCCCGGTTGCGTGCACAGAGGCCGCCGTGGCGGCCATCGAAGACCGGATCACCGTGTGGGGGGGGGCTCCGGAAGAAACTGGGTTAACTGTTCAGAGCTTCGCTCCGGCCACAGCAGTCTGGGACGCGCCCACGTCATGGCCTCAGACCGAGGCACCCAACCGATTCGGCGCAACCGCGCTCGCCTTCAACCAGGAGGTGTACCTCCTCGGGGGCCGATCCGCCGGGGGCCAGCCGCTGTCGCGGGTCGACGCCATCCTGTGGCGGACCCGGAAACTGCGTGCGGAAACGCCCCTGCCCGCACCGGCCTTTGGTCTGGGGGCCGTTGCCTGGGAGAACACCATATCGGTGCTGGGTGGCCGAAGCCTCACGCAGCCCTCAACCCGGCATTGGAGTCTCATCCGTTAACCCGTGACGGGGCAGTCGTACGAATCGGGATGACCGGCGCGCACGGATCCCAACTCTGCCACCGGGAGGGCGGCACCCGTTCCCCCACCCCTCCTGTTTGTGAAACCCTGGGCGGTTTAGAAGGACACCTGCGCTCCTATAAAGAAGGAGTTGATCAGCTTCGAATCAGAGAGGGCGGTGCCGGTGTAGGAAACATTCAAAGCGAAGGATTTCGTAAACTGGTAGGTGGACCCGACCATGGCGGAGAAGCGCGTCCGGCCGAAGCCGGGCGCCTGTACGGTGAATGGGGTGTTTTCGCCGATCACGTTGGCGGTGACATCGCGCGTGGCCTTGAGCAGGTTTTGTCCGATCGCCAGCCGGGTGCGGAGCATCCACTTTTCGGAGGCTTTCATCGAGGCCCACAGTCCCAGCTCGGCCAGCATCATGCTCGGGGACTGCTTGCGCACGGAGAGCCCCTCACCGGAGGGCCCGCCTCTTTCCGTGAAAGCCTCCACTGCGGCGCTTGAGTAGGAAACGCTCAAGTCGGTGCTGACCGAATATTTTTGTTTCGTCACCAGCTTGCGCTCGACGGATATGGCGCCTGCCACCGAGGACAGGCTTGAGAGATCGGAGTTGGCTTTGCCCGTGTTGGTCACGCGGTTGTTGTTGGCGGAATAATTCGCGCCGGAGAGCGAGAAGGTCGCGCCCCACGGGTTGTTTATCCCAGAGTAGCGGGCGGTGAGTCCGAATGTTTGACCCTGAAGGTCGGCGTTGAGGAAGGAGGTTTTGACGGTCCCGTTGTCCACGCCGAAGAAGAGCCCGAGTTCAAAGGCGCGCCCGAGGGCGACGCGGGCGCCGGCAAGGCCCGCGTTGCTTTGCAGGTTGTAGTTGGCCTGATTGAGGGAGGAACGGGTTCCGGCCCAGTAGCCGGTGTAGCCCGCGAAGAAAGCCCAAGTTTCCTTCTCCAGCAGGGGGTTCATCTGCAGCGCCTGGGTGGCATGTTGTCCATTGATGTTAAGCACGTAATCGCCCAAACCGGCGAACGCCTCGGGGGAAGCCTTGTCGAGCACCGTTTTGGCCGCAGCCGCGTTGGGGGCTGCCAGCAGCAGCGGGATCAACGTTCCACCGTCGAACTGCCGCTCGCCGATGTTCAACTGGCGCAGCATCGCCTGCTGGTTACGGTTGAGCCCGCTCCATCCACCGAGGTCCGCGTGAATGAGTTCGGAGGAAAGGTTCCATGCAGCCCAGTCAATCCCCGTTCCCACGAGTTGCCCCGTCCAGCGGTTGAAGACAACCCCTTTGGCGAGGGCCGCGGTGTTGGTCGGATCCAGGGGATTCTGGGCACTCGCGATGGAGGCGAAGGTGCCCGCAATCTTGCCATCGGCCGTTTTGAGGATTTTGAAGGCCTCGCCGCGCACCGGATTAAAACCCTGATAACTTGCCAGATTCAACGCCACGCTTCCCCCAAGCGTGATCTGCCCGTTATTGGTCATGTTGACCTGGTCAAAATCCGTTCCTCCCGAACCGCCGCTTCCCGCCAGCTCGAACTTCAAGTCGGTGCCGCTCACTTCGAAGGTCTCGTCAAAATCCGACTTGCCCGGGGAATTTCCGGGGCTGAAGACGCCGCCCGTTACCTTCACATTCTGGGTGAATTTACCGGACCCTGCAAAGACGCCACCGGTGCTGGTAAAGGGGGCATTGAGAGTCCCGTTGTTGATAAAGGTACCGCCGTTGTTCACGAAGCCCTGGCTGCCCGCGGAGACGATGCCTGTATTCATCAGATACCCGCTGTTGGTGATGCTCGAAGTCGTGGTGACGCTCCCACCGTTCATCAAAGAACCGGAGTTCACCACGGGATTGGACGTGTTTACCCCGGACGTGGAAGCAATGTTGACCGCGCCCCCGGAGGCCACATCGAGCCCGCCGGTCATCTGATTGGCCTGGCCGTTCAAATTTAGAATACCACCAGAAGTCACCTGAACATCCGTGGTGACCGAACCGCTCACCGCCAGTTCCCCCATCACACTGGTGCTGGAGGTGTTGGTTCCGGTTCCGATGAGGCGGTCGATATTGCCGCCCTCTGTAATTCTCAGAACCGCGGATTTTTGAATCACGGATCCCCCCCCCGCAAATTTGCGAACCGTCACAATCCCATTCGTTCCCTCGATTCCATCCAACGCCAGCGTCCCTTCCGCGTTGACCGTCACAAATACCAATGGGGAGACCGAGGATCCCAAATCCAGTTTCAGGGTCCCCTGGACAATGAGGATCGAAGCCACATTCAGATTGGACGTAACCGCCACGGTGCCTCCCCGCAAATTCACGTTCTCCACGTTCAACGCGCCTGTTGCCTCGCCGATCTCTGGCCCCAAGTTTGGATCCGGTCCCAAGTTTGGATCCGGTCCCAAGTTTAGAGCAACCGAGGTGTTGGTGAGGTTGTAGACGTCCGCCATGAGCCGGGACGCCCCAAGTCCCGCCAGTTCCAATTGCCCGTTCAAATCCCCACCCGCAGTCACGGTGGACACGACGTTTGTTCTCTCGTTTCGGACAAAGATCTTTGCCGCGGAGGCCACGGTAAGGGAGGGCTTTGCAACCTCAGAAACCGCAGAACCCGGGAGCAGCTGCAGTTCGCCGGTTTTGACTTCAATACTGGAAACCGCGAGGGGAGCGGAGATCTTGGTCAACCCATCGGACACAAGAGCGCCAGAACCGAGTGCAAGACCCACTGTTGCGCCGTTGAAGTCGTAGTTAGCGGCAGTCAATCGGGCCGAAGAATCGCTCGAAGTCAGGTTTCCATAGACGATCACTCGACTGATCGAATTTAGGTTGTTCATATCGAGGGTGGCCCCCGCGTCCACGGTCACCGCAGCGGCGCTGTGCAGGTTGCCGTTGGCGGGACCCTGAAGCCTCAAGGAACCTGCGCGCACGTTGACGGTCCGGATGTCGGAAGTTCCCGAGAACACGAAATCTCCCGAATCGATCTTATTCAACACGCCGCCGTTCGCGTTGGAGATTCCGCCCTCGTTGATGACCCCGCTGAAATTCCCGCGGGAAACATCGACCCCGTTGCCCCCCAGCAACAAACCGCCCGCACCCGTCAATTCCTGGATGGCCCGGTTGCTGTTGGCTTGGGAGATATCGAAGCGGGCGCCGGACCCGATTTCAACGTCTCCGCTGCTGGCGAGCGCGCCCGCACCGGAGAGTGCAAGAATCCCCCCTGAGATCTTCGTGGGCCCAGTGTAGGTAGAGGCTGCCGTAAACGTGGTCGTTCCGGCACCCCTCTTCTCGATGGAACCGGTACCCCGAACAATACCGTCAAAGCTTCGGTTCGACGCGTCACCGAATGTCAGCGTGTTGCTCCCAAGGTCCACGTTTCCACCCGTTGTCCCGCCGCCGGAAAGGGAACCGATGGTTTCGGAGTTGCTTACCCGCAGTTCCACGCCCGAGACATTCTCCAGTTTCACGGCAACCGAGTCGTTTAAGGCGGCTCCATTGCGAAGTTCAAGCATGCCCCCGTCGATCCGGACATCCCCCGTGAAGTCATTCGCGCCGGAGAGGGTGAAAACGCCCGTGCCCTTTTTCACGAGGTTGTTGGTCCCGGGGGTGGCGCTGCCCGTCATCCTCCCGGCGAAGGTGGTGGTCTGGTCGTTGCCGCCGGTGGTGAGCGTTTGATTGTTTGCCAACGAGACGGTGCCCACCGTTCCGCTGCCTGAATCGAGGCCGCCTCCGGAGAGCGAACCGATGGTTTCGGAATCTGTCACCCGCAGTTCCACGCCCGCACCGTCCGCCAATTTGACAGCGACCGAGTCTTTCAAGGCCGCTCCATTGCGGAGTTCCAGAACGCCCCTGTCAATTTGCACATCCCCCGTGAAGGTGTTTGCTCCGGAAAGGGTAAACATCCCGGTGCCCTTTTTCACCAACTGGCTCGATCCCAGTCCGAGACTGCCGCTCATCGCCCCCGAAAACGTCGTGGACTGGTTGTTGCCCCCGGTCGTCAGCACCTGGGCGTTCAAGGTCACACTGCCTCCGCCGGAGAGGGAGCCGATCGTTTCGGACTTGGTCACATTTAAAACAACCGGGGAGCCGGTCGAAAGTTTCACCGCCACCAAATCGTGTAGGGCCGATCCGCTGGCGAGTTCCAGTACCCCGCCGTTCACCTGCACATCCCCGGTGAACGTGTTGGTGCCATCCAGCTTAAATGTGCCCGTGCCA
>JBILWF010000115.1:0-6743 GCA_044370075.1 Chthoniobacteraceae bacterium
TCCTGCGCCGCAGCCGGCATCCCCGGCCCCCGCGGCGCCTGCGCGCCCCGGGGAGCCCGCGGATCCCGAGGCAGAGTACGCCGCCCTGATGCGTCCCCTTGGACCCACACCGCCGCCGATCCGTTTCGGCAACCGGCCCTGACCCGCCGGGAACGCGCCCCCGGCGGGCAGCTTCAATACGGCTTCGGATAAAAGCGTATCCGCGGGTCCAGCGCCCGGCGGTCCTTGAAAATGGGCCCCGGGGTGGTCGAAACGCACTCCATCCGTTCGAGGAGAAACTCCGGGTAAAAACCGTTGCTGGCGGGTTCGTAAACTTTTTCCCCGGTGTACCTTCCCCAAATTCGGTACTCATACCCGTTGTCGGCGCCCGGATCATCCGCGGCGCGGTCGGCGGCGAGCGTCTTGTTTTCGTTGAACACCACCAGTTGCGACTCGCTCCACGGCTGACCCGGTTTGCGCAGGTAACCCCACATTTTGTAATCCTCCTTGAAGTAGCGGCGGCCGATGAAATGCGGCGCGGGCTTCTCCCGGGAAATCTCCTCCTCCATTAAGTGGCGCGCGAGCAGCAGTTGTTGCTTGGAGGGCCCGGATTGGCATGCTGCGAGCAAGAGAAAACACCCGCACAGCATCCAAGGCAAAAAGTGTGTGCGGGGCGCAGGAGATGTGGAAATTCTCATGACCTTTTTGGGTTGCGGCTGCGGGTGGCTTTCTTGGGGGCACCCTCCGCGCGGACGCGCGCGAGCAGCGCGGGCTGGCGGGAGAGGTGGCGTGTGAGACTCTCGATGGCGTGCACCGTTGGCGGGCTCACATGGTGTTCCATGCCCTCGACATCGTGGTAGATGGCGCGTTCGTCCAGCCCGAGCAGTTGCAGGAAATCGGTCAGGACCTGGTGCCGGTGGGTGATATTGCGCGCGAGGGCTTCTCCCTCTGTGGTAAGGACCAAACCCCTGTATTTCTCGTACTTGAGCAGGCCGTCGGCATCCAGTTTCTGGACCATGTTGCTGACGCTGGCCTGCGAGATGGAGAGGCGCTGGGCTATGTCCACCACGCGCGCGTAGCCCTTGGTGTTAATGAGTTGGAGGATCTGTTCGAGGTAGTCCTCGACCGCGGAAGAGGCGGGGCGCAGGGGAGATTTCGCGGCCATATCTTCCCCTAGAGCCGCGCACCGCGCGGGTCAAGAGGTGAAAAGAAATGAAAACAAAGTTAGCCCCGACTAACATTCTTCTTGCAGGCTGCCGCCCGGTGCCCCACCGTGCCTGCATGGCGCCCGGTCCCCATTCCATCCCGGATTCCGATCCCCACGCCGCCCCCTGCAGCCTCCCGGAAGTGCACCGGAGCGTGCCCGTCCTGCGAAAACTCACGGGCTGGAGGCGTTTTCTGGCTTTTGCGGGCCCGGGATACCTCGTGTCCGTCGGGTACATGGACCCGGGGAACTGGGCCACCTGCATTCAGGGCGGTTCCAAGTTCGGCTACGCGCTGCTGATGGTGATTTTGGTTTCCAACCTCATGGCCATGCTCCTTCAGGGCCTTGCGGCGCGGCTGGGCATTGTGACCGGGCGCGATCTGGCGCAGGCGTGCCGCGAGAACTACCCCCGGCCGGTTGGATTTGCGCTCTGGGTTGCGTGCGAGCTGGCCATCATTGCATGCGATCTCGCGGAGGTCATCGGAACCGCGCTCGCACTCAAACTGCTCTTTGGCATCCCGATGGTGTACGGCGCGCTGATCACCGTGTTGGATGCCTTTCTGGTTCTCCTGCTCATGCGGCGTGGTTTCCGGTGGCTGGAGGCCTTCATCCTCTCACTGATCATAACTATAGCGGGTTGTTTCGCAGTGCAGCTGTACATAGCGGCCCCCGAACCGCGCGCTCTGTTGGAGGGGTTTCTGAGTCCCGCGGACCTCTTTCACAACGCGGACATGCTCTACATTGCGATCGGAATCCTCGGTGCCACGGTAATGCCGCACAATCTCTACCTGCACTCCTCCATTGTGCAGACGCGGGCGTTTGAATGTACCGGGGCCGGGCGGCGGGATGCCGTGCGGTGGGCGACGCTCGACAGCACGTTGGCTCTTGGGATGGCTTTGTTTGTGAATGCGGCCATTTTGGTTCTGGCCGCCGCCACGTTCCACGTGCGGGGGCGCACGGATGTGGTGGAGATTGAACAGGCCTACGAGCTGCTCAGTCCGGTTTTGGGCGTGGGCTTTGCCGCCACACTCTTCGGCGTGGCGCTGCTGGCTTCGGGGTTGAATTCCACAATCACCGGTACGCTTGCGGGGCAGATCGTGATGGAGGGGTTCCTGCGGCTCCGCCTGCCGCCCTGGGCGCGGCGGTTGGTGACGCGCGGCCTCGCGGTGCTGCCCGTTTTGTTGGTGACCGCCTGGGCTGGCGAACAGGCCACCGGACGGCTGCTCGTGCTCAGCCAGGTTGTGCTTTCCATGCAGCTGCCCTTTGCGGTGATTCCGCTGGTGCAGTTTGTCTCCAGCCGTCGCCGCATGGGGGACATGGCCATATCCAGGGGATGGAGTGCCCTTGCCTGGGCCGTCGCCGCCATCATCGTTCTGTTGAACATGAAACTTTTGAGCGACGTCTTCCGCGGCGGGGCCTAGCCGAGGCCGCTCCCGGTGCATCGCGAAAAAGGCAACGAATTCCCCGTCAGCGCGAGGAAAGTGCGGCACGAATCTGGTCCGCCACCTGTTTCGCCATGACCGAGGATCCGGCGGGTTGGAAGTGTACATTTCGTTTTCCCTGCAGCTCCGCCTGCCGCGGCTTTACCAGAGCCCAGAGATCATTCCAGAGAACCTTTTCCTCGGTCATCACCCGGTGTGCTACCGCGTTGTAGGGCAGTTCCGAGTCCTTGACGTATTTTTGCGCATCACTCTCGGGCACCGGCGTCGTGCTCGCAAAAATCAGCCGCGCACCCGTCTTTCTTAAACGCGAAACCACCACCCGGAGATTTTTTTCGTACGCGTCCAGCGACACATTCGGGTGGCCGCCATTTTCAGGCGATGCGTATTCCCCCTTGTCGTTTTTGTCGCGGTCGTCGGCAAACCGATACGACAGGTCGTGGAGCCCGTGGTTGAAGTGAATGACATCCCACTTTTCGTTCGGATCGGGCAACCAGCGCACGAGGCCGTAAAAACCGAGCGCCGTCCTTGTCGAACCGCAGTTGGCAGCAACGCGGTGCACGTTGGCGACGCCGGCAAGCAGCTTTCGCACCTCCAATGCGTAGGCTATGGATACCGAGTCTCCCATGAGCAGCACGCGGGGAAGAGCGGGGTCGTCGGTGATGGTTACGAATTCGGGCGGGACCGGGGGCTTTTGCGCAGGTGTCGGCGAGTCCGCCCGGCAGAAAAGCGCGAGGCTGAGCACGAGCCAAAAGGCGAGGAGTGGGGCGGAGTTCAGATTCCGAATCATGGCAGGATGGGAACTTTGCATTTCCGTGAAATGCCGTCGAGCCGGCGGTTTAGAGGGTATTTCCGCCCTCGTGAAACGGATTTTTACCCGGGACGCACTTCGCGGGCAAAAGCCAGAAACCGGTCGGCCATGCGGCGCATCGAGAACTCCCTCTGCACCGCATCGCGGCCGCGCGCGCTCAACACACGCCGCGCGTCGGGGGCGGCAAACAGGCTCCCAACCGCTGCCGCAAGCGCCTCGGCGCCCCCGTCGGCATCGTACAAAACCCCGCCCCCCGTGGCCTCCACGATTTCCGGAAACGCTGCCGTGTGCGGTTGAACCACCGGCACGCCGCACGCCATCGCCTCGAGCAGGTACAATCCGAACGCCTCGCCGTAACGCGCGGGCACCGAGAGCACATCCATTTGCTGCAGGAGGCCTATTTTCTCCTCCCGGCTCACGCTCGGATGAAACTCCGCGGAGTCTGCAAGACCAGCACCCCCAAGGCGGTTCTTCAGCGCATCGACATACTGCGCATCGCCCTCGGTCATTGTTCCCACGCACAACAAACGCGCGTTTGGAAAACGCCCACTCGCGTGTAGGGCAATGAAGGCATCGACCACGGTACCGAGACCCTTGCCCGCATTGAGTCGGGACAGAAACCCCAACACGGGCGCACCCGCGGGGGGCAGCTCCGCCGGCGGCTCAAAGCCGCTGAGTCCAATGCCATTGGGAATGACCCGAACAAAGCTCGAATCCAGGTTCAGACGCCGCGCCATCAGCGTCCCAAAATACGCGCTGGGTGCCACGCAGCCCGCGCATTCCCGCAGACGCCGCCCCATCTCTTCCCAACACGCCTCGCGCCACGGCTCGGGCAGGCCGTCCAAAAAACTATCCTCACCCTGCAACGAGCACAGCACCGGGATGTTCAGGTCCGCTTGGATCCGTCGCGCAACCCCCGCCAGAAGAGCGGTTGAAAGCCATATTACGTCCGGTCTATCGCCCGACCGAATCCAGGCGATCAATTTTTGTATCTCGCGTCCCTGCGCGCCTTCCTCCCCGCGCAACATCGAGAGCGTCAACTCCCCGATCTCGGCCCCCTGCGTCATTCCCGAAAAGCGCCCGAGCCATCGAAGCAGGCGGGGATGATCCAAAAGGCGGTCCAGCCACCCGGGCGCATTTCGGAACCATGCAAAACGCTGCTGGAGATAGACATTTAATCCGCCGAAAAACACCGGCGCATCCGGCGAAGCGGCCGGCTCATCCAGCGTCAGGGGCAAATACAGGGGCAGCAGCACCGCGTCGTGCCCCATCGCGCACAACTCCTTGGCAAGCGCGTTATCCCGCATGCAAACCCCGCAGTGGTAACTTCCGGTGCCCGGTGTGAGAAAGAGGATCTTCATGGTGTCGGAGAACGACTCCGCAGCCTCGCGACGCTAGCAAACGTCCTTTTCCAATCAAACCTCCCGTAACGCGGCCATGCCCGCCGTCCGCTTTCCTTCGCGCCTGCGCGGTTTGCTGCTATCGGTACCCCCATGTCGGATGACCACCCCACCCACAAGACGTCCGGATTGATCGAAATCCGCGGAGCACGCCAAAACAACCTTCGCGGCTTCGACATTCAACTGCCTTTGGGAAGCCTAATTGTGGTGTCCGGCCCGAGCGGGAGCGGGAAATCCAGCTTTGCCTTTGAAACTCTTTATGCGGAGGGACAACGCCGCTATGTCGAAACGTTCAGTCCTTACACGCGTCAATTTTTCGAGCGCATGGACAAACCGGCCGTGGACGAAATCCGCGGCATTCCCCCTGCCATCGCCATCGAGCAGGTCAACGCCGTCAAATCCACCCGTTCCACGGTGGGTACGATGACCGACCTCACCGACTATCTCAAACTGTTGTTGCCCCGTGTCGTGGAGGCATTCTGTCCGGGATGTGGCCAACCGGTTCATCCCCACACCGTGGGCTCGATCACCCGCGCCATCGAGACCTCGGACGACTCGCCCGTACAGGTCACCTTTCCGCTGCCCGTTCCCCGGGATGCGGACCCCGCGGACTTTCTCTCCTTTCTCCAACAGCAGGGATACCAGCGCTTTTGGTTTGACGGCGCAGTTCACCGCACCGACGCCCCGCCACCGGCTCTTCCGCCGGAAATCCTCGTCATACAGGACCGTCTCTCGCCCTCTCCGCAGAACCGCGCACGACTGCAGGAAAGTATCGAAGTTGCGCTGCGCTTCGGCAAAGGAAAGCTTGTCGTGCATTCGGGCGAAAGCATGCGCCGCTTCGCCACGGGATGGCATTGTGAAGCCTGCAATGTCGACCTCCCCGAACCGACGCCCGCGCGCTTTTCGTTCAACCACCCCCAGGGCGCTTGCGCGGCGTGCCGGGGGTTTGGACGCATCATAACCCTCGACATGCTCCGGGCCATACCGGACCGCTCCCTGAGCCTCGAGGACGGTGCCATCAAGCCGTTTCAGACCGAAAGCGGTCAGGAATGTCAGGCGGACTTGGTGCGCGCCGCGAAACGCCGTAAACTAAACCTCCGCACCCCATTCGAAAAACTTTCCCCCGCGGATCAGGAATGGGTGTTCAACGGCGAGGATCTTTCCCGTCCCAGCATGGATCTGTGGAAGGAGGGACTCTGGTATGGGGTTCGGGGCTACTTTGACTGGCTGGAATCGCGCAGCTATAAAATGCACGTCCGCGTGCAGCTCAGCCGTTACCGCAACTACACCCTGTGTCCCGCGTGCGGCGGCGGGCGTTTTGCGCCGGACACGCTGCACTTTCGCTGGGGCGGACACACCGCGCCGGATCTTCTGCGAATGCCCGTGGACGACCTGTACGCCCTGGTGTGCGAAGCACGCAAAACAGGCCTGGCCCGCAAGGGCGCGAAACGGGCGGATTCCACAACGCTGCTTCTTTTGGAGGAGGTGGAATCCCGGTTGCGCTATCTGCGCGAGGTGGGGTTGGGCTATCTGACGCTGGAGCGGCCCACGCGCTCGTTGAGCGGCGGCGAGACCGCCCGCGTGAACCTCACTACATGCCTTGGCACTGCGCTTGTGCACACCCTTTTCGTTTTGGATGAACCCAGCATTGGCCTGCACCCGCGCGACACGCAGCGGCTGCTGGGGGTGTTGAAGCGCCTGCGCGATCGCGGCAACACGCTGGTGGTTGTGGAGCATGAGGAGGCCATCATCCGCGCCGCGGACCACTTGGTTGAAATCGGACCCGGTCGCGGCGAGGGCGGCGGCCAACTCCTGCACTCGGGGCCACTAGAGCCCGTTCTCTCGGGACAAGTCGAAACCCTTACTGGCGAATACCTGCGGGGCACCCGCATCATTCCGGTTCCGAAAAA
>JBILWF010000116.1:0-6733 GCA_044370075.1 Chthoniobacteraceae bacterium
GCGGCACATCCTTTTGCGCCACGGACACCGCGACGCAGAAAATAGGAACAACCCCGACACACAAGCGCCGGGCAAGGCTTTGAAAAGGGGTCTGTTTCATGAGTGGCTTGCACAGCATATCCGACTTGGTCCACTTCCCGCCGCAAACATCTTGTATCTTTGGGGGCTCACCGACGTCCTTCCGAAATCAAGAGTTCCCCCCCCTTAGCCCTAAGTGCTGCCGGCTCTGCACCCTCGGGCGTGTCCCAGTCCATGGCCAGGACTATCAGCGGGCTTTCCGGGCCCCCGTGCACAGCCGAACGACGGAATTTTGAAGGCTGCCGAAAGCTCATATACAATGCTCTCCAGCAACAGATCCGCGACCGGAACCCGCGCCGCCTCCGCAAATCCCACCAATTCCCGAAAATATTTGTGCGTCTGGAGTTCTCGCTCACACCACGCCATCGCCACGGGAATGGCTTTTGCCACCACAGGCAAAAACGGCGCGCTCCCCTTCAATGACGGTCCCTCTGACGCGGTGCTACAGGCGGCCCAAACGCCGTCTGTAGGTTAGTCCCATCGCCTCAAAGCGTTTCTCAGGAGGAAGGTTTAGGTCGATTGTAAATTCCGGGATACGCATGGTTATCCGCTTACGAGGGGTTCGCGGCGCCGGGGAACGATCCGGGAACTTGAGCGCCAGCCACCTCAATGCCGGGTTCGGCGTCCGCCGACATACCGTTCTCTACGGCGTATCCAGGTTCTCCGGGAGGGGGCGACCCAGATCCGCAAAAGCGCGCTCTCTGGCGGTCAATCCAGTACCCCCACGCAACGCTAAACGCCCCCGCGACCGTGATCGCCACCAGACTGCACGCCCGTTGCCCCGGCAAAACGGGATCCCACAGGTCCTCAAAATTAATGATCCCAGACAGCGTACACACAAACAGCGGCCCCCCCTCGGGACAGCGTCCCATAAAAAATCGAAATCCCAGCGAAATCGGCAGGGTATAGGTAAGAGCTGTGAGAAGGTAAACCGAGGTGCTGTTGGTGATCGCGGAATTGGAGGAGCAGCAATACAGAAGCACGGCAAACACGAAGACCGGCTCCCAAATCCACCCGCGGCGGAATCCGCCTGAAATTCGGCTCATCATCAGCGCAATGTACGCGATGATCCCCAACGCCGAGGTGATCTGGATGACTATGGAAAGTCCGTGCAGACTCATGATCCAGGAGTGCCCCGCAAAAAAATCATTCGTCGCAGGGGATTGGGTACCGGCCCCGCGGACAAAACAGAGGAAGCTCACGCGAGTGGCTAAAGCCATGGTAATCGCCCCGAGGACAATCCGGCGCAGCGGAATCTCCGAGAGATTCGAAGCGTGAAACACGGTGCCAGCCAGCAGACAGCTAATGCCAGCCAGTCCGACGGTGCCCTGAAGAGAACTGCTCAGAAATTCAAACCACTGGTGGTTGAGCGGTTTGACTGTTTCAAAACCCGCTTCCGCCCCCGGCCAGCCGTTGAGGTAACTCAAATATATAAAGGGCGTTAGCAGCAGCAGCAGAATTCGAAACAGACGCGCATTCCACCGACCGCGTGCGGCACACACCCCGGCATGGATAACACAGGCCATCATCAGGACCGTCCCCAAAAAATCGACGATGGAAACAAGCTTCCGTGCAGAGGCCGCGCGGTTGGTGTGCTCGACGAGGATCTGCTCCGGCACGTGAATGAAACTGAAGGTCTGCACCAGTTGATCACCGGCAATTCGCAGTGAAACCCGCGCTTGAAAGCCCTCCGCCAGATCGTGCCGCGTATCGCGAAACACAAACGTCCAGTCGGTGCGCGCGGGCAGCTTTTCGGGATTGGACGAAACCTCCTCGAAAAAGTGAACCGGCACCTTGATCGTCCGCTCCAGGCACTCCAAGGCAAGTTCGCGTGCGCACGCCTCGTGGAGTGACGCCCCCTCAGCCGACTCGGGGAGAAAACGTGCAAGTCCCAGAGTCTTTCCATCGGCAAAAATGCCCACCACATACCGGCGCGTTCGCTCGGCCGCGTCCCCGGTGAATCGGCAAAATTCGACGCTCCACTGGATCCGCGGAACATACCCCGCCACGGCACGGACGGCGTCGGCGGTATTTTTCTCCACGAGCAGTATTTCCTCCCTTGAGGGAGTTGCGCTGACGACCCGGGCACGGGCCACCCACTCCGCGCCAAGTTCTATGCCGTTGCTCAAAAGAAATTCACGTGCCTTGAGAATCGCCCCGCTGCGATCCAGCGCAAGGTGCGTACTCGGTTCCCTCGAGAAAATCATGTACGCAAGCAACGCCGCACACACCCCTGCAACGCCCCACAGCACCCTTTCCGGAATAAGCCTTTGAGCCACTTTGGGACGCGGTGCGGGTGCCACCTTTTCCCCGGAGGGGGCATCCTTCCTCCAACCGGCATTGAGGGCGCCCTGCGGAAGGGGGGACCGGACGGAGGTCCGCATTCGGGACAGAACCACGACCGCCAGAGGCGCCCCCACCGCTGCAAGCGCGATGCTTTGATGCACCCAGGCTCCCTCAAAGCGCGTGGCAAAAAGGGGAAGGTTCATGAGCACTGCGTCATACAAAAAGTGAGTAAGGATCACCGGAATAAGTCCCCATCGCAGAAAGAGAACTCCCGCAACGAGCGAAGGCACCATCAACTCCACGAGCCGGAAGTAGGCGGGAAAGGACTCGTAGCTGGCGTGTGCCGCGGAAAAAACGAACGCCTGTAAAACAAGCGCCACCCCCACGCACAGCCTCTCGCGCCCGAGCCTTCGGCCCAACAAAATCGCAGCACTTAGCGGCAGCGCGCGAAAAAGACACTCCTCGAGGACCCCGGCCTGCAACGCGTTGGCAAGGGGCCCGGCCCAGGGAAGGCGCATGGCCAGAATGTTTGGGTCAGCAATCGAAAACACGGGCGACCACCATCCCCAGAGCTGCGTGGCAACGAGGTAAAACCCGACCATGTAGAGCAAGTCGAACGTGCACAGAAGATATCCTCCAAGCGTGCGCCCAAGGATGCCGTCGCTGGAGACCACCCCCGGGCTCCAAAACCTCCAGATCTGGGGATGGCTTCCAAAAGACCGCCGCGAAATGCTCTCTCCAAGACACACCAGCAGTCCCATAGCCAGCGTTCCCAAGAACAACGTACCGCCCCGATCAACGAGCAGATTCCATAAAAAGTCGGTCTCATCCGCGCTGGTGTCGTACTGAAACCAGGCGGAAGGCAGGGAGCTCCAAGCCTCCGCAACAGACAGCAGCGTGAGAACCGCCGCCAGACCGAACGCAGGTTTCCAAACCAGCCAGCGCTTGCGTCCCAGCAAAATGAGAGCGATCACCCCCCCAACTCCGTACACCAGCGCGATAACGCTGCCGGCCAATCCCGCCAGCGCTTCATTGGAGGAACGCTGCTCCGCGTAGCGGTTTGAAAAGCTTTCCGGTATCTGGGCGAAACGGTAGCTCGCCGTGAGTTCGTTTCCAGAAACATCCAGCCTCCACCGAAAAATCCCCTCCCCCGGTTTTTGAAGCGCACGTTCGTACACAAACTTGTGGTCCCTCCTCCCCCCCGGATGATTCCGCTCCCCGTGCTCCACAAGCTTCCACTCCGCGAGTTGCATTCCCCAGGATGTCGACGCGGCCCGCTCCGCAACCTCCCTCGCCTCCAGTTCGCTGAGCATTTCCCCCGGCCGGGACTCGGGCAGAAACCGCCAAAATCCCGCCCGCTCCCCGTCCGGAAAAAAATAAACCACCGCCTCCTCCTGATCGTTGGGCTGAAAATGACGAACCGACCACGTGTGCGTCGCCGCCCACTTCTGCCCCACCAAAGCCCGGAAGGCCTCGACACCGCCCCCCTCCAACTCCACGTATCTGCGAAGATTCGATGCCTCGCTGAATTGCGCGACCTGCCGGAAATCCCTCGGGCCCCATCCCTCGGCAACGGCAATCTCCCGCGCACACGCCAGGGCCGTGGAGTGGTCCATGGAAATCTCCAGACTTAAAATTGGCAAGGCCCTCGGGAAGAGCAGGAAGCTGAATCCGCAGCAGACGGCGGCGACCACGCCCGTCACCGCCCAAAACCATGCTTTTCCGAATAAAGATTCCTTGCTCATGAAATCAGCATTTTACACGAGTATATGACGCCTGCATGAAGACCGGCCCTTCCCGCTGGAGAGGGCCCGCGCGAAACCTCAGCGAACCCCGGACCCCGCGTCCGCGGACCATCCGGCCACCAAAACCGCCGCACGCGCCTCCACCAAATCGAGCACCTGCTCAAAGCCGGCAGCCCCTCCGTGATAGGGATCGGGCAGCGCGCGGTTGCCGAGAAAGAGGTGGAGCTTTCCGCGATGCTCGGGCGGGCACTGCCGCTGCAATTCGCGCAGGTTGGATTCATCCGCAGCAAGGATGAGATCGAACTTTGCAAAATCCGATTCGCTCACCTGGCGCGCCCGAAGGTGTTGGAGCGCTTAACCGCGCGTGGCGGCGTGCCGAACGGACCGGGCATCGGGCGAACAACCGATGTGATAGTCGGCTGTCCCCGCCGAATCAACCGCCAGCGGAAGTCCGGCGCGCGCCGCCTGCGCACGCAACACCGCCTCCGCCGTGGGCGATCTACATATATTTCCCAAACAAACAATTAAAACCTTTTTCGGGTGCATCAGAGGACCTCGCTTTCCAGCACGTTCCCGCCCGCTTTACACCGGATTGCGCGCCCGCAGGAAACCCCGAACGCCGCTTCCCCCCGCGGCGGAAACGAAGAACGCACTGCGGCAATCCTCATTTCTTCTCGGAAGCCTGTTTCAAACGGCTCTCCATGTATTTGCGCTCCTTCTCGAGCATCTCGTCGGGCACGGGTGCTGGATCGATGTTTTCGCTGCGCACCACCTCGCTCTCGGCAACCGTACGCAGACGGATATTCCGGTACCAAACCAGGTCGCCGTGATCCTGCAGGCTGAGAAACGCACCGCGCGCCGCGAGATCGCCTCCCCGGATGCGAAGCAATTCCACCTGCCTCTCCCACTTAGGGTTGGCGTAATCGAAGTCCACCACTTTTTCACCGTTGAGCCAGTGCTGAACCACCGTGCCCTTGCACACAATCCGTCCCGAATTCCATTCCCCCACCGAACGCGTCACGTCCTTGGCTGGCGGCATGCAAAAATAAAGGGAAGCGGCACTCGTGCGCGGATTGCGCCCGTCGCCATGGCCCTGATTGTGAAGGATCTGGTATTCGTACTGGCCGGGCCGGTAATACACGCCGCTGTTGCCCCGCTCCGATATTTTCCAGTCGAAGCGCAATTCAAAATCGTCCGGCACCGGCTTCGCCGCGTACCGGATGCTTCCCCCTTTGTCGGAACGAAACAGGGCATCACCTTGGATGATCCAGTTGCCTTTTTGCTCCCATCCCGTGAGGTCTTTGCCTCCGAACAGCACCTCGAATCCGAGCTTTTTTTCCTCCTCGGGCAAAACATATTCCGCGGCGTGAATGAAGAGGCTGGCGGCAGCGAAGGCGAAAACTTGGGGCAGGAAACGGAGTTTCATAGGGGGTGGTTTGGAAAGCGACATCCCGCGTCAACTCGCGCCGCACGTCAAGCTCTTGCGACGAACGCAAGCCCCCCGCCTCCTCCGGGAAAACATTTTACTCCGAAACCAACTGCAACGCATCCACAATGACAAATCCGTCCGTGCCTTCGTTCCGGATTGTGATGATTGCCTCAACTTCCTTTTGAAGCTGCACTTTTCCTATGCTCCGAAAAGCGGCCCCCTTCGGTATCGCCTGGGTTTGATCAACCGAAAGTTCGATCGTTTTACCGCCCTGGAAAACCGTGACCGGCACCTTGCTAGACCGTGTTGGGTGGGCCCCCGAGCGCGGGTCCCTACGAATTCCCGGAAGCGCAACTCGATCAAATGCGGAGGCAGGGAAAGAACGGCACGATGAGCGCCCCGGAGCAAAGGGAGTATCTAAAAAAATATAAAGTTGAACTGATCAGCCTCGGAGAAATGGAAATCTGGAAGCGCGGTGCATCGAATGCCGGCTACCACTATCTGGACTGTGCAAAGACTTTCGCCCTCATGGGCGAGGCGTTCGCCCAGGCCGTGATCTCGATGCAAAACTCCCAAAAGCCGTAATCGAACTTTCCCGGTTTAGCTCACGGCACTACACGGTACTGCATTCCCGGACCCAAGCACGATGCATCCCGAAAATAAACCAGCGAACGCTCCTCACCCAGTTAACGTGACTCGGTGGGCTACGACACACCGAACCACCCGCACCTGTCCCGCGGTGTTGTCGTGGGCGATTTTGGCCCTCCTTCTGTGTCCGCTGCATGCGCAGGTCGAGCGCGTGGATTACGCTAAACTCGCATTCAATCCGAAGGCATGGGAGATGCGCGGCTTGGACACGCGGTTGGTGCTCTGGCCGGGAAGGCAGATCGTGTTTCTGACCCCCTCCAGCCATCTGGATCCGGAAGTCATGCGCATCTGGGTGGCGAAACTCGATGCGGGGTGGGATGTCTATTCTCGGCTCACGCACGGGACGCCGCGCCTCTTAAAACATGTGCAAGGCAAGGCCACAATTGCCGCGGTGCCGCGCGCGGATCTCACCTGCGGTTTGGGTTGCGGCTACATCGGCGCCACGGGAATTGAAATCACGGGCTTCGAGTCGGACATCTATCCCCTCCTCACCCGGAAGCCGGACGAGGTGCCGCACCTTCTTTTTTATGAGATGGGCCGGAACTTC
>JBILWF010000117.1:0-6716 GCA_044370075.1 Chthoniobacteraceae bacterium
CCTTTTCAAGGATGGGAAATTTCTCGATTAGGTTAATGCAGGCACGTGCGACAAAACGGAGCGCCAGAATTCCAATGAAAACGCCCGCACAAACCACCCACAATTTGGGGCTCATGGCGACTGCCGCGACCACATTGTCCACACTCAGGGAAAGATCCATAAATTCGATTGCAAGGATCGTTGCAAGGAAGCCCCTCTGGCTGGGGGAATCCGGTTTCCCATCTCCGTCCTCATCCCCGGCGCCGGTAAAGTGTTCGCTCATGAGGTAGAGCAGATAGGAGGCCCCGACGATTTTGAGCCATGGGTTTGCGATGATCCAGGCGGCTAATGCCATGCACAGTCCGCGGAACAGATAGGCTCCGATGATTCCCCAGCGGAGCGCCTTTTGTTGTTGCTTTTCTGGCAAATGACGCGCCATTGCGGCGATGGCGAGTGCGTTGTCAACGCTCAGCAAGCCTTCAATCACCACCAGCGAGAACATGATGGGCAGGGCTTCTGAAATCTCCGCGAGAGAGGGGAGTGCAAGATTCATGGGTGGTTTGGCCGTACATAACTCCTATGTTTTGGCATTCCACACAACGCAAGGCAAAAGATGAGTAACTATCTAAAAGCATTCCGGCAGCTAACGGATGCCCTGAAATTTGCAGCCTCGGTCTTTTGAAGGTCGCGGGCCGGGATATCGACTGCGCGCTGGGATCAGGCGCGGGTGGAACTTTCGGATGGGCTTTTGCTTCCGGATTTTCCAGCGGGGCTGCTGTCGGATTTCCTCACCGGGGCGGCAGTCGGGGAGCGAGTCCCATGACCCAAGCGTTCCGGTTACCGAGGAAAGCGCGAATCCCGCGAAGAATCTCTGACGCCATCACGTGCGAGGCGGAATCCCTTTCAGACTCCCTGCTTTCTCTCGGACTGTTGGAGGAGGATTTCCCGCGCCTGCTGCAGGCGCTCCCTCTCCTCCGCGGTGAGGCTGTCCAATCCCGAGCGGCTGATCTTTTCCAATAGAGGATCGATGCCCTCGAGAATCTGATCCGAACTTGAGTGCGGAGCCGTCGCGCCGCGGGCAACAGCCCCCTTGCGCGGAACCGCTGCCAGCGGGGTGGCCGACTCGGGAGCGGGCCGCAGGGCGGCCGTCTGCTGTTTGACAACATGGAAGGCAGGTGCGGGCTTTTTACGGCCCCATCCGGGCAGTTTGGGCAGCCGCAGGCGGGGCAGTTCCAAGAGCCCCATCCGGTTGCGCACAAATCCGAAGGCAAACAGCATCCCCGAAAGATCCACCACCAACTGGGGCCAGTTGTGGTTGGCCACGGTTGCCAGCGCCTGGATTCCCGCCACTGCCGCCGCCACCCACTTGATCGGTACGCCGTAAAAGAAACTCACCTGCGGCGAGAGGGTGGCGTACGCCACCAAAAACTGAAGGCTGATGCTGACGCCGGAAAGCCCTGACATCTCTGCCATTCCAATGAAGGGCACCCTCGCCACTGCCAGCGCTACGAGAGCGGGGATTACAAGCATTCCCGCGAAGAGCTGGAGAAAGGTGCGCCTCCCGAAGAAACCCTCAATCTCACGGCCAAACCACCACAGGACCAGCATTTGAATCGCAAAGCCAAGGTCCGGGGGATTCCACACCGCGTACGAAACAACGCGCCAGACCTCCGCGTGTGCGAGAATCGCCTCGGTCGAAAACCGCAGGGCCTCCAGCCAGCCCGTCTTAAAGGTGATGGCTACGGTGGTGAAGAGCATCGAACAAATCGCCCCGATCACCACCGCCGTGTGTGCATGGACAGCTTGTCCACCCACGTGAAACCACGGCCCAAAATCGTCCTTGAGTGACACCTTGCGCCAGAGACTCCGCAGCTCGAATGGAGACTTTTTGTTCATATGGCCCGTGAGAACACTATAGCACGAAACGCACCGCGTGCAGCTTGAAGAAACTTTTTTTTGTGAAATCGTATTAGAGCAGGACGAAAAACCCCCTGCTTTCCGAGCCGCCCCTCCCGCACCCGTCTCCTCGCCACCCGCGGTACTCCCGAACATCCATTCACCCATGGTCTCCGAATTCATTCACCGCCGCCGCGTGGAGTTTTCCGAAACCGACATGGCGGGAATCGTCCATTTTGCACATTTTTTCCGCTGGATGGAGTCGGCGGAACACGCCTTTTTGCGCTCTCTGGGTTTTTCCGTGCACTCCGCGAGGGAGGGGCAAGTCAGCGGATGGCCCCGGGTTCAGGCCACTTGTGATTACAAACATCCCTTGCGTTTTGAGCAGGAGGTGGAGGTCGCCCTGCACGTGGCTGAAGTGCGAACCCGCTCGGTCCGGTATGGGTTTGTGATCCGGCTCCCGGGCGGGGAGCCCGCAGCCACGGGTGGCGTGGTTGCCGTGTACGCCCTCCTCGACCCGGCAACCGGGGGACTGCGCGCCGCGCCGCTCCCCGCGGATCTGCGCCCGCATCTGGAGCGCTGGTGCGCGGCGGGAATCGCGCAGGGATAGGGCTCTCCCGGAAAAAGTCGCAGTTTGCGTCAGCCCGCCGGCGCGGGCGCAACGCTCTCGTATCTCCCCGCCGCTCGGGCCACCGCGCCCAAACCGCCAGCCGCCGCCACCAGGGGGTACAGCCGTTCGAAGTACCACAGCTTGGCAAAATAGAACCCGATCGGAGACGGGTGAGTCCATTCCCCGCGTTCCACCCGTTCCAGCATCCAGTCCACGGCCCGCTGCACGGCGGCGGTGTGGGCGGTGCCGGCGAGCGCCTCGAGGCACAGCCCGGTTTCCTCCACCGAGGCGTTCATACCCGAGCCCGCGGAGGGAGCGCATCCGCCCCACCCGCCGCAGGACAACTGCATGGACACCAGAGCCCGCTCGCCCCGGGCAAGCATGTCGTCCTCCACGGCAAAACCCCGCTCCCGCAGCTGCCGGAGCGCCATCACCACCCGCGCCGTGCCGTAAACGGGGTTTTCATCCTCCGGCGCGTGCTGGTTTCCGAACCAAAGTGGAACCCAGCTTCCATCCGGCCGCTGCTGGTCGCGCAAAAAAGCGTGTCCCTTTTCCATGGCGCGCCGCACCCGGGCTTGGAGCGCGCCGGAGAGGTGGGGCAGCCAAAAACTCCAGGCTCGCAGCGCGTGTGCTGTTAAATCGGAGCCGCTCCGGTCGAAGGGCAGGGCGCCCCAGCCTTTGCAAAACGTGGGGATTCCGCCGTCGGTGTTTTGGAGATCCAAGAGCCAGCCGACGCCGCGTTCGGCGGCCTCCAGGGTTTGTTTGGAGCACATGCCGAGGGCTCCCAGGGCGAGAAGCGCCCCCGGGGTGTCGTCCGCATCCGGCACGCCGCCGGGCAGATCCGTCCAAGCCCATCCACCAGGGGCGGCTCCCGTGTAGGGATGTACCGTGCGGAACTGCTGCCCCAGCAGCCACTTCCGCAGGATGGCGCGGTCCTCGTGGGGCAGGATGCCGTCCTGATATGCAAGCGCGGACACCGCCCAGGTGCTCACCCAGGTCGCAAGATTTGTGTCGATGGGCCAGCTCCCGTCGGCCCGCACGGATTTGCGTAAAAAATCCGCTGCGCGCGCGGCAACAAGGTCCGTTTCCTGGCCGAGCGCCGCGAGGCTCATCAGCACAAAACTCGTGAGCGGGGTGGCTTCCAGAAAACCGCCGTTCTCCGGCTGCAAGGTTTCCAAAACACGGGACGCCTTCGCGCGCGCTGCGTTGCGGATGCCGCGCACCAGGGGATTGAGCGAAGGGGCAAAGCGGTGCACGACCTGACCGATGGCGATCAAGGCGGGGAGCGCATAGCTGACCACGGGCAACCGCAGTGCGCCGAACAGACCCCGAGGCAGGACCGCCAGCTCAAACGGGAGAGGGGGGACTTCGCGCCACCCGTGCGGCCCCAGGCGGCCCGTCAACGCGCACGTCATGAGAATGGGGACCGAAAAGGTCCGGTCCCTGCCGTAGCGGCGCCGGATGGCCTCGGCCAGGTGTTTTTCAAAATTTGCTTCTCCCGGGGCACTCGAGTTTTGGTGGAGCCATTTTCGCGCGGCCTCCACCGGGTGTGTGTACTGCGCATCAGCCCCCGCGGCAGCGAACGCGGACCAGCACAGTGCCGTGGTGCTGATGTTGCTGACACTGAGCACGGTGTCGCCCCAGCCTCCGTCGGCGTTCTGATGTGTTGCCAGCCAGCGGAGTCCTCCGGCGATTCGCGCGGGATCGTTTGGTTCGCGTCCCCCGTGGGAAAGCTGGCAGAGGGCGATGACCGCCGTGGCTGTGGAGAGAGCGCTGGAGGAGAGTTCGCCCAACCACATTCCGTCGGCGCACCGCTCCCGCAGCAGATGCTGTGTGACGGTTTGCAGGGCCGCGTGGAGACGTGCTGTGGAGTTCATACCCCTGGACGGTGCCTTGGCGCGCGGGCGGCTCTCAGACGAGGTGGCCCAGCGCCAGCAGGCCGTAAAAGGTGTATTCGGCGTCGAGGTGATCATCCGCCCAATGGCCGTGGAAGCCGCCGTCCGCGGTCCAGAGCGAATCGAGAAACTCGAGGCATCGTTCCTTTTCCCTGTCCTGCAACGGGTCCTCGAGACACGCCAGTGCGTGGAGCGTCGTTGCTGTCGAAAGAAGGTCGGGAAAAGGCGCCTTTGGCATGGCGAGAAAACCGCCCTGTGCGTGCGCCTGGGCGCGCAACCACGCGCCCACGGCGGGGGAAACCGGCATGCCGAGTTGGTGCAGCAGGGCAACCGCCGCGGCTGTTGGGTTGGTCGAACCCAGAGTCAACCCCGGCGCGTTGCCCCATGCGCCATCCGGCGTTTCGAGGTGCTTCAAGCAATGCACCAGCCGCAGTGCATCCGGAGGCTGCTCGCCGAGATCCTGATACGCGCCCAGCGCGACAAAGCAGCCGTAGGCGTTTCCGTGCGCTGCGCCGCGTTCGGCGTCGTAGCCGCCGTCGCCAGCTCGAAAGGACTCGAGCCGCTTGAGTACGTCGCGGGCCACGTTCGGTTCGGCGCCGCCCACCGCGGACCAGCACCGGGCCAGCGCGCCCAGATGGACAAAATCGAGGCCATCCCCCGCGCCAAAACCCCGCAGATACCCGCGGATTTGTTCCCGCGGAATTTCCGCTTCCAGCGCCTGCAGGCCGGCCACGGCGAAAATGGTGTAGTACAAATCCGGGCGTCCGTCCCGATCGCGTCCCGCGCCCCGTTCATCGAGGCACTCGTTTAAAAAACACCGCACCAGATCCGCCGATTCGCCGAGCGCCTGCGCGCCCCGGCGGGCCACCTGCAGCATCTGGATGCGGAGAGACATGAGGGCGTGTGAAAACCGGTTTGATCCGATGCCGTGTTTTGCGGCTTTGCCGCCTAGGGACTGCGTTCGACCCGCGTTCCGTCCGTGAGCGCATCCGGCGGGTTGAGCACGACGGAGTCCTGTGCGGAAACCCCCTCAAGCACCTGCACCGTGGTGCCCAGATCCCTCCCGAGCTGTACTTTGCGAAAGTGCGCCACGCCCTGGTCGTCGATCACCGCGACCTGCGCACCCTCGGCGCGGAAAATCAGGGAGGTTGCGGGAACGGTCAGGGGCACCTCGGCGTGCGCCCCGGCCAGACGCACCTGCACATAACCTCCCGCGATGAGGCGGCCCTCGGCGTTGTCGGCCTCCAACTCGGCGAGCAGTGTGCGCGAGGCGGCGTCGAAGGCGCCTGCCATGCGCACGACACGCGCCGGGAAAACCCGCCCGTGCAATTCCGGCACGCGGATCTCCGCGTCCTGTCCCGCGCTCAGACTGCGTGCATGCGACTGGGGAACCCGAACAAAGACGCGCAGCTTGCGCAGATCGGCGAGCCGGTAGAGTTCCTTTTGTCCGCCCGCCTCTACGAGCTGTCCCAGGTCGATGCCGCGCGCCACGATGGTGCCTTCAAACGGAGCGGTGATTTTTGAAAAGCTGGCGATCTGTTCCAGACGCTGGACCTCGGCGCGAGCGGCCTCCACGGCTGCAATTTTGAGCTGAAAGTCCGCGGCCTTTTCATCTGCTTCCTGTGTGGATGCGGTGCGGGCTGCGAGCAGTTCCTGCCAGCGGCGGGCAGTTTTCTCCGCGAGGTTGCGCGCGGCCTCGGCGAGGGAGAGCTGGGCGCGTGCGCGTGCCAGTTCGCGCTGCAACTCGGGGGTGTCGAGCTCTGCGAGCAACTGGCCGGCTTTCACCGAATCACCAAGATCCGCGTGCCAGTGCTGCACGTAGCCGCCCACGCGGGCGAGGATGGACGCCTCCATCACCGGCTTGAGTTCCCCGGAAAGACTCAGTTCGTTTCCCTCCGGCGAGGACACCGGCGACACGGTGCGCACGCGCACGGCGGCCAGTTCCTTGCCGACCTCCCGCGCCCGCTCCAGCTGCGCTTTCTTGGGCTGCATCCCCATCCAAAACGCGCCGAGTGCGGATGCCGTCACGAGCATCAGAACAAAATAAAATCCAAACCCGCGGGTGGGGGGCAATTCGTGCGGGGGACTAAAATGGGGTGCGTGCACTGCGGTAAAGGGATGAGTTTTTATGTAAACCCGCAACCGGACCAAACGAAAGCGAGAAGCCCGCTGAATTCCGGGTCCGCGGGGGCGCGCGCCGGGAATGCGGACCGGTCACCGGAGGGCATTGAGCATTTCGAGCAGCGTTGAGACGAGCAGCTCCGAGGCGTCCTTTTGCACGAAATTCGTTCCAAGCCATGTTTCGTAGCCGCCGAGTTCATGGTGTCCGGCGGTTG
>JBILWF010000118.1:0-6704 GCA_044370075.1 Chthoniobacteraceae bacterium
AGGTGGAAAATACGACGCCTGACGAGTTCCAAGGGGATATCATGGGTGACTTGAACCGCCGCCGCGGCCGCATCAGTCAGATCGACAACAAGCTGGGCTTGTCCATCGTGACGGCGGAAGTGCCTCTGGCGGAGATGTTCGGATATGCCACGGCAATCCGTTCACTGTCCAAAGGACGTTCCAGCTACTCCATGGAGCCCTCCCACTTCGAGCAGGTACCCGAACAAGTCAAGGCAGCGGTTCTTGACCAAAAGGGGAACGCGTAGCCGCCCCGCAGACACCAGAAGCTTTAACTTACAATCATCATGACCGGACAACGCATCCGTATACGTTTAAAGGCTTTCGATTATCGCATGCTCGACCAATCCGCGGGAGAAATCGTGGAAACGGCCAAGCGCACCGGGGCGAAGGTAGCGGGTCCCATCCCGCTGCCGACACGGGTCGAAAAATTCACAGTGAATCGCTCCCCCCATGTGGATAAAAAATCAATGGACCAGTTTGAGATCCGCACCCACAAGCGGTTGCTTGATATCGTCGAACCGACCGCAAAAACGGTGGACGAGCTTAAAAAGCTCAACCTTCCCGCCGGTGTGGACATCACGATCAAAATCTGACGGCAACGCTAAACCAGAAAAGCGACAATGAAGATTGGACTTTTAGGAAAGAAACTGGGCATGACTCGCGTCTACGATCAGTCGGGACGGGTCACTCCCGTCACCGTGATCGCAGCGGGCGGGAACGTGGTGGTTCAAACAAAAACCGTCGAGAAGGACGGTTATGCGGCCATTCAAGTCGGATTCGACGATCAGAAGGCGCAACGGGTGAGCAAGCCCGCCATCGGACACTTTAAAAAAGCTGGAGTTGGTGCCAAAAAGCTGTTGCGCGAGTTTCGCTCGGGTGGCGACGGCAAGGAATTTGAAGGGGTCGATCTTTCTGTCAGCCAGTTTTCCGTGGGTGATATTGTCGACGTGGTGGGGCGCTCTAAAGGGAAGGGCTTTCAAGGGATCGTGCGCAAGCACGGTGCCGCGGGGCAACCAGCCTCGCACGGTTCGATGATGCACCGCCGCCCGGGTGCTATCGGGATGCGTTCAACTCCGGGACGCGTTTGGAAGAACCAGTCCATGCCTGGGCACATGGGAGATGAGCGCAAGACGGTTCAAAATCTGCGCATCGTGCAGGTGCGTGCCGAGGAAAATGTAATTTTGGTGTCGGGGGCAGTCCCCGGGGCCATCGGGAGCTACGTGCTTGTCCGTCCGGCCATCAAAGGAAATTCAACCGCCAAGTAACGTATGGGAGCATCTGTATTGACAGTTGAAGCGGCGAAAGCCGCTGGAATTCCAGTAGTGGAAAACGGAAAATATTCGCAGGCTTTGCATGAAGTTGTGGTTGCATATCGCGCTGCACGTCGCAGCGGGACGGCTAACACGAAAACGAAGGCGGAGGTCAACCTTTCGGGAGCCAAACCGTGGCGCCAGAAGGGGACGGGCCGCGCGCGCGCTGGTTATAAGTCCTCGCCCGTGTGGACGGGGGGCGGTGTTGTTTTCGGCCCCAAGCCGCGCGACTACCGTAAGACGGTTTCCAAGTCCGTGAAAAAAGCCGCCTTGAAGAAGGCGCTCTCCGAGCGGATCCGCTCCGGTTCCGTTCTCACTGTAGCTTCTCTGGAGGTTCCTGAGCCTAAGACCAAGGCGTTTGTTTCGCTGGTTGGATCCTTGTGCGGGGAGGACAGCGCCTTAATTGTTTCTCCGGGCTTCTCGGAGAACACGTATCTCGCCGCGCGGAACGTGGGGCGGGTACATCTGGTGCGGTCGGCCGATGTGAATGCCGAAGACTTGTTGCGCTACAAGAAAGTGGTAGTGACCGGCGCGGGACTGGAGGAAATTGCGAGGCGCATTAACAGCTAGGGTTATGAATCTTCCGACACAAATTATTCGAAACGTGCGTTTTACCGAGAAAGCATCCGTTCAGGGCGACAGTCTGAACAAGTATGTTTTTGAGGTTGCGCCTCATGCAAACAAGATCGAGATCCGCAAGGCCGTGGAGCAGCTCTTCGGCAAGAAAGTAGTCTCGGTGAACACCAGCAATCACGCCGGCAAGGAACGCAGACGCCGTACAGCAGCTGCCGGACGTACCGCGCACTGGAAGAAGGCTGTGGTCACGCTGGGAGCCGGGGAAAAGCTCGAGTTCGCTTAAACCCTCCCTGCCGGCAATTAATCGATTCTTTATGGCACTGAAAACCTTCCGGCCGTTAACGCCGACAAACCGGTTCAAGGCACTTCCCGCTTTTGATGAGGTCACCAAGCGGAAGCCCGAGAAAAGCCTGGTCTTCACCCGTAAAAAGACGGGTGGCCGCAACAACAATGGTCGGATCACCTGCCGCCATGTGGGTGGTGGGAACAAGCAGCGTGTCCGCATGGTGGATTTCAAGCGCAAGAAGCGCGGTGTCGCGGCGCAGGTCACTGCGATAGAATATGATCCAATCCGCTCCGCCCGTCTGGCGCTTCTCCAGTACGCGGATGGTGAAAAGGCCTATATTTTGGCGCCAGCCGGTTTGATGGTTGGAGCTAAAGTGATCGCGGGCGCTGAGGCCGAGCCCGCGGTGGGCAATGCGCTTCCGCTGGCAAAGATTCCGCTTGGGGTATCCGTTCACTGCGTGGAGCTCGTTCCCGGCCGAGGAGGCCAGCTGGCTCGAAGCGCCGGGCAGCAGGTGATTCTCTCGAACCGCGAAGGCGGGTATGCCCTTCTTAAATTGCCTTCCGGGGAGATCCGGAAGGTGCATGAGGATTGTTTTGCCACGATCGGTCAGGTGGGAAATGTCGATCATATGAACGTTTCCAGCGGTAAGGCGGGGCGGAGCCGTTGGCGCGGCGTTCGGCCGACGGTGCGCGGTATGGTGATGAACCCGGTGGACCATCCCAACGGCGGGGGCCAGGGTAAGTCCAAAGGCGGTGGGGGGCGGCACCATCCGGTTAGTCCTTGGGGGCAGTTGGCCAAGGGTTTCAAGACCCGGCGGAAACACAAGGGCAGCGATCGCTTTATCGTGGAGCGTCGGAAAGCCTCTAAATAAACTTTTGAATTTATATGGGCAGATCCCTCAAAAAAGGACCTTTCGTCGAACAGCACTTGCTGGAGAAAATCGACAAATTGAACGATTCGGGCGTCAAGAAGCCGATTAAGACGTGGTCTCGGCGTTCAACGATCACCCCTGATTTCGTGGGGCACACTTTTCTCGTGCACAACGGAAAGATTTTTAATTCCGTGTTCGTGACTGAAAACATGGTGGGCCACAAGCTAGGCGAGTTTTCACCGACTCGCGTGTTTAAGAAACACGGCTCTCACACGGCCAAAGTGACGAAGTAAGGGGCATTCCCGATCGCGTCTTCTGTCTTTATGGTTCCTCTCACACCGAAAATTAAGGCGTTAGTTGCGCAGGCCTCAGCCTGTTTCGCGGCTTGGTCTGTTTTGGTGGCGGATGAACCGGCGAGCCCGGAAGCTTTCCGGAGCCCATCCGAGGAGCGCGCCTTGAGAAGGGCCGCTGCATTGGTCGGGAACTCGGAAGCAGCCAATTTGACTCTTGTTCGTGAGTTGCAGTTGTGGCGGCGGAGGGCGCTTGACGCGGAGTCTCGCATGCAGTCTGCCAGTGGGCAGACTAATGGAGCGCCCGCGCAGGAGTCCGGAGCCAAGGATCCCCTGAATAGGCATCGTTTCGAGGTAGTCTCCGTGCTGGCCGCTGAACGGGTGCTGGTTTTGTCCTCGGGAAGGGATTCCGGAATTTATGAGGGCGCGCTGGTTCGTTTTGAATCGGGCGCAGTGGCGAAAGTCATCGAGGCGCGCCGCGGGTGCTGCGCGGCGGTTTTGGAGAGTTCCTTCCGGGGAAATATTTCCGCGCTGGAAGGACAGCGGGGTCAGGTGATGGTGCGCTGAAGGAATCGCGGGGGAATTTCATTCTAATTTAAATATTACAATCGCATGGAGATTCGATCCATCTACAAGGGCGCACGCCTCTCTGCATTTAAGTGCCGGGAAGTTACGCGCGAAATTCAAGGTCTGAGCGTTTCAAATGCTCTCGACCTGCTGACTCACACGCCGCGGAAGGCAGCACGTTTGGTTGAAAAAACCCTGCGTTCGGCAGTTGCCAACGCTGAACACAACGCCAACCTGCGTGCGGATCGTTTGGTTGTGAAGGAGGCAGTTGTGGGTGAGGGCCCCACAATGAAGCGCTTCCAAGCGAAGGCCCGCGGCAGCGCTGGACCGATCCGGAAACGTACCAGTCACATACGCATCATTTTGGCTGAAATGCCTGCCTAAGCGCCTCGCTGGCAAAACCGACAAATATTATGGGTCAAAAAGTTAATCCGATCGGCTATCGCCTCGCAGTAAACCGCGACTGGCGCTCCAGATGGTATGCATCGCCTCAGGATCTTCCAAATTTTTTGCACGGCGATATTTCGATACGGAAGTACGTGAAGGACAAACTCAGGCAGGCCGCCGTCTCGCGAGTAGTGATCGAGCGCGCTTGGAACAGCATCCGCGTGACGATCTGTACGGCGCGTCCTGGCGTAGTGATCGGTCGCAAGGGCTCTGAAATCGAAAAGATGACCGACGACATTTCGCGCATGAGCGGCGGGAAGTCGGTTAAGATCGATATTCAGGAAATTAAGACTCCGGAACTGGATGCCCAGTTGGTGGCTGAGAACGTAGCCCTCCAGCTTGAGCGGCGTATTTCTTTCCGCCGGGCGATGAAAAAGACCATACAGTCCAGCATGGACTTCGGGGCTTTGGGAATCAAAGTGCGCTGCGCTGGACGTTTGGGCGGCGCCGAAATTTCCCGCGCAGAGTGGTACCGTGAGGGAAAAATTCCCCTGCACACGCTGCGCACCCCGATCGATTATGGTTTTTACGAGGCACGTACCGTGTACGGGGTGATCGGCGTGAAAGTTTGGTTGTGCAAGCCGCTTGAGGCTGTAGCGGCATCAGAGTCCGGTTCCCGGACGGAAACTTCGAAAGCCTAGCATTTACTGATACACGCTTATGCCTTTGATGCCCAAAAGGGTAAAGTTCCGGAAGACCCAGCGCGGCAGTCGCGCAGGTACCGCAACTCGTGCCACAAAAATTGATTTTGGTTCATTTGCACTCCAGACCTTGGAACGCGCATGGATAACAAATACGCAGATTGAAGCCGCACGTGTGGCCCTCACGCGAAACATGAAGCGGAAAGGGAAGCTTTGGATTCGTATTTTTCCAGACAAGTCCGTTACCGCCCGCCCTCCGGAGACGCGAATGGGGAAGGGGAAAGGTGCCCCGGAGTACTGGGTGGCCGTGGTGAAGCCGGGTAACGTGTTGTTCGAGTTGGATGGAATCCCGGAGTCCATTGCGCGGGAGTCCCTCCGCTTGGCGGCGGACAAGTTGCCGGTGCGGACGAAGTTTTTGGTGCGGCATTCTGCTCAATCCACGGCAGCCTAAAAGTATTTCAGGTTTATGAAATTGAAGGAAATTAAGAATTTGGGCTCCGCGGAGTTGCGGAACCGGGAAGCTGAACTCCGCAAGGAAGTGTTTAACCTTCGGATTCAGAAGCAAGTGGGGCAGGTTGAAAACCCGTTGCGTGCGAGGACTGCCCGCCGGGAGTTGGCGCGCGTGCTGACGGTGGCCAAGCAGATTCAGGCGAACAAGTGACGGATAAATTCATGGAACCCTCAACGCAAACAGCAAGCCCGTCCCGGGGTAATCGAAAAGAGCGCGTCGGCCAGGTGGTGTCGGTCAAGAACGCCAAAACGATCATTGTGGAGAGCACCACGCGCGTGCCGCATCCCCGCTTTCGGAAGATCGTAAAACAGGTGAAACGCTTTCATGCGCACGACGAGCAGTCGGCGGCCAAGCTTGGAGACAAGGTGCTCATCATGGAGTCCCGGCCGATCTCCAAGCTTAAGAGGTGGCGCTTGGTGGAAGTGATTTCCCACTAAAAATCCAGAGGAGGAAAAGTTATGTTGCAAATTCGTTCGCGTTTGGATGTGGCCGACAACACAGGGGCCAAAATGGCCAAGATGATCGGCGTCATCGGCAAGCGCACTCTGGTTGCCTCTGTGGGCGACGTTATCACCGCACACATCCGGGAGGCTAGCACGGGGGGCTCTGTGAAGAAGGGTGACGTGGTTCGCGCCGTTGTGGTGCGCACCCGCCATGCGATCCGCCGCGAGGACGGGGGGTACCTGCGCTTTGACAGGAATGCTATTGTAATCATTGACAAGGACATGAATCCCAAGGGCACACGCATTTTCGGGCCCGTCGCCCGCGAGTTGCGGGAGAAAAATTTCATGAAAATTGTGTCACTCGCACCGGAGGTTCTCTAATGGGCAAAAAACTTCATGTGAAAAAAGGAGATCGCGTAGAAATCATCGCCGGCAATCACCGGGGTGCCGCGGGAACTGTGCTGGAAATCTGCGCGGACGGGCGGCGGGTGCGGATCGAGGGTGTGAATGTGATCAAAAAGCACGCCCGCAAGACGCAGGCCAATCCCCAGGGGGGCGTGGTCGAGTTGGAAGGTCCCATCCACATCAGCAATGTCCGGGCTGTGGGTGCGGCTTAATAAATATAGGGAAAACTTTATGGCTGAAGGATTAAAAAGCTATTACAAGAATCACGTGACCAAGGCTCTGATGGCCAAGCATGGGTTCGCAAATGTTCACCAGATTCCACGTGTGGAGAAGGTG
>JBILWF010000119.1:0-6701 GCA_044370075.1 Chthoniobacteraceae bacterium
ATCCACATTATAGATCTCGCGCAGGCCCACATGCTGGCGCTGCAGGCTCCCGCCTCGGCGAAATACAACCTCGGCACGGGCGGCGGCACCTCGGTGCGCGAAATCATCGCCACCTGCGAAAAAGTCTGCGGCCGCTCCATCCGCGTGGTGGAGGAGCCGCGCCGGCCCGGAGACCCCGCCCGCCTGATCGCCTCCTCCGAACGCATCCACAGGGAGCTTGGGTGGACTCCGCGCTTCCAGTCCATTGAGGCAATCATCCAAAGCGCGTGGGACTGGCATCAACGCCATCCCGACGGCTACGGCGACTGAGCGGACATTTCTGCCTGAACGTGACGCCCGTCCCCTTTGTTTAGCTGCCATGAACCAAGGGGTTTGTACTCCCGAGGCCCGGTTTTCCAACTTGCTTGCAGCACCGTTTTACGGTTTACCGCACGCATGACCAAACACCCCTTACTCTCGGTTCTCCTCCTTGCGCTGCTCCAGGTTTCGACGCTGGCCGGCACCGACAAATCCGACGGCCCGGGCCCCCGCGAAAAGTCTCCTGGTGAAAAGCTTTCCGCCCCATTCCAACTCGCCTTCGCCACTCCCGCACAAGTGTACCGCGCGGACCGCTCTGTACTCGGCCTGCGAATCAACCTGATCCATGGCCGAAACCAAAACGTCACCGGTCTGGATTTTGGCGTCGCCAACGTCACGACCGAGAATTTCTCCGGCATCGGAGCCGGCGTGGTCAACAGCGTGGGGAGCAACGGATCCGGTTTGCATGTCTCCGCCGTAAACATGTGCGGGGGCTCATTCTCCGGCGTCCAAATCGGCGCCATCCTCAACTCCGTCGAGGGAGACACCAACGCGGCTCAAATTGGGCTGATTAATTCAGTCCGCGGGAATTTGGGAGGCATTCAAATCGGCCTCATCAACATTGCCTCCAGCCTGAGCGGGGTCCAAATCGGTCTGATCAACATCAACTCCTCCAGCGACACCGTGAGCTTCATGCCCATCTTTAACATGGCGTTCTAATTCCCCCTTCCCCGGCGGGTCGGATTAGCCCGTTAAAGAATCTTGCTGAAGGCCACGGCACCTACACCGTGGCCTTTTTTGCTCCAGTGGAATGTCCACGTCCCCCAGAGGCGTGTGCCCGGTTACCGATCGGCTCGCTTCCCAGTGGACCTAAAGTCGCACACATCCCGTTCCGTCACAGAGATGCATCCACCGAGGGCCTCGATTTCCACTTGAAACGGGGCAGGGTGAAACGGCGCAGGGGTTTTCCGTTTGCAGCTGGTTTCGGTCACCAGCACTACTTTTCCCGAGAGATCAAAGAGTTCCGTGGTTTTTAAACGTCAGGGATGGAGCACCACTTTCATCAGGTTGGGCTCATGATGATACAACCTCTCAAACCAGCTGGGGCCTTCCTCCAGCGGAGCAAACGCACTCAGCATGGGCTCCACGCGAATCGCCCCCGAGTCCAACAGCGCGATGCATGCGGGTATTTCCCCAGAAGATGCGCAGGAACCCTGCAGGCGGATCTGCCGCGTAACCACCGCCTGCAGCGGCAGCTCAATCTTGGGCGCCACATTGCCCACCAGCGTGACAGCGCCCCCTTTGCGCGTCGATTCAACCGCCGACTGCACCGTCGCCGTCGTGCCCACGCACTCCAGCGCCACATCCGCACCGCGCCCCTGAGTAAGTTCGCGCACCGCCTTGGCCACATCGGTTTGCTTCGCGTTGATCGTGTGCGTCGCCCCCAGATCCCGCGCCGTTTTTAACCGCGTGTCGTCCACATCCACCACAATCAAGCGGGTAGCCCCCGCAAGCTTCACCGCCTGGAGTGTGAGCAGGCCGATCATGCCGGCTCCCACCACCACCGCCGTGTCATTAAGCATCACCGGCGTCAGTGCCACCGCATGCACGCCCACCGAAATAGCCTCAATCATCGCCGCCTTTTGAAAGGACAGCGTGTCAGGCAACTCATGTAGAATCCGCGCGGGAACCGTCACAAATTCCGCAAAGGCCCCCGCACGCCGGAAATCTCCGCACGACACGCCGAGCACCTGCCGGTTGTCGCACAGATTAATCTGCCCGCGGTGGCAGAAGTAGCAACTCCCGCACGACACCGTGGAGTCAAAAGTGACCCGTTGGCCCTGGCGAAAACCCGTCACATTCCGGCCCACATCCGCAATCGTTCCGGCTGCCTCATGCCCCATCACCAAAGGCGGAATGCGCCGCCCCGTGCTGCCATCATAGCCGTGCACGTCGCTGCCGCACACCCCGCAGGCTTCCACGCGAATGAGCACGTCGTCCGCTCCGGGTTCGGGCTTGGGCAGTTCCTGAATTTCGAGTTTTTTGTATTCGGTGAGGACGAGGGCTTTCATGGATTTGGGAGGGAAATGCAACAGCAGCAGGACTTTGGAAAGCCGCTAGAGCCGGAAAGAAGCAGCTGTGGCTTCACCGGGCCGCACGGCGAAAATCACATCAACAGCAGCGCGGGCGCCTCCACCAACCGCTTCAATTCGGCGAGATAAGAGGCGGCCACCGCCCCGTCCACGACGCGGTGGTCGGCACTCAGCCCGATCGCCAGACGCTGTCCGGCCACGATGGTGTCATTGGGGCCAACCACCGGCTTTTTGACAATCGCACCCACGCTGACGATCGCAGCCTGCGGCGGGTTGATGATGGCATCGAAGAACTCGACGCCATATGCTCCCAGATTCGAAACGGTGATCGTCCCGCCCTGATATTCGTCGGGCTTGAGCTTTTTGGCCCGCGCCCGGGTGGCCAGATCCTTGACCGCCTCGCTGATGTCCTTGATCGATTTGCCCTGCGCATCCCGCACCACCGGCGTCACCAACCCGTCCTCCACGGCCACAGCGACCGAGAGGTGCACCGAGGCGTACTGGATGATCGCATCTCCGGCAAACGCCGCATTGATCGCCGGCACCTTCACCGCCGCCGCCACCACCGCCTTGAGCACAAAATCATTCACCGTGAGTTTCGGGCCGCCCGCTCCTTCGCTGGCCGCGTTCAACTGCGAGCGCATTTTCATCAACGGACCCGCATCCACCTCCACATGCAGGTAGAAGTGCGGAATCTGCGTCTTGCTGGCAAGGAGCCTTTCCGCGATGACGCGGCGCATTCCGCTCAAAACAATCCGCTGGTCGTTGGGCCCCGCAACGGGCAGGGGAAGGCTCGGGGCAGCCGCAGCGGCTGCCGCGCCATGGCCCGCAGGAGGACGCGCACCCGGCTGCGCGGACTGCACATCCTTGGCAACAATCCGTCCGCCAGGACCCGTGCCGGAAAGCGCGCCCAAGTCTATGCCGCGTTCGGCCGCAATCTTACGGGCCAGCGGGGAGCTTTTTACGCGGCCGCCAACCGGACGCGCCGGGGCATTCACCGGCGCGGCCACCGCCGCTGCCGTGGGAGCTGCCGGAGCGTTGTTTCCCCCTGCAGAGGGTGCAGGAGCAGCGGTCGCAGCAGCCGGCAAGCTGCCGGAAGCAGGCGCTTTCTCACCCTTGCCAAGAAGCACGGCCAACTTGGAGCCGATGGCCACCTTCTGGCCCTCCTGCACGAGATACTCATGCAGCGTCCCGTCGTCAAAGCTCTCCATCTCCATCGTGGCCTTGTCGGTCTCGACATCCGCAACGATGTCTCCCACGGAAACTTTGTCGCCGATTTTTTTCCGCCACTTGACCAGGGTGCCCTCGGTCATCGTGTCGGCTAGCTTGGGCATTTCGATGTAGATGGGCATGGCAAGGTCGGGCTTCTGGTTTTGGGAAAATCTGGGAAAACCTGTGGTTTAGCGGAACCGCGCACAGGGGGAAACTTTTTTAAAGACCCCCATCCGGACTCCGGTGGAACGCCGGGAAAGCCACGGTGGCGAAATCAGCCCAAAATCCCCTTTGATCCATCCCGTGCCGGTGTAGCCTTGGAAGCGACTTTTATGGCCAAAACCTCCGAACCCGTCCAAGACGACAACAAGCTTCTCGCCGCCCGCAACCGCAACCTGGATTTGGCGTTGCAGCAAATTCACAAAGACTTTGGAGAAGGGTCTATCATGCGTCTGGGTTCCACCCATCACATGGAGGTGGAAACCATTCCCACGGGAAACATACTTATCGACCGCGCCTTGGGCGTGGGCGGATTCCCCCGCGGACGCATTGTGGAAATTTTCGGGCCGGAATCCTCGGGAAAAACCACGCTCACTCTCACGGTGATCGCTCAAGCCCAGAAGCGCGGCGGCCTCGCCGCCTTCATCGACGTTGAGCATGCGCTGGATCCCGTCTACGCCCGCAAACTGGGCGTCAATGTGGACGAACTGCTCGTGTCCCAGCCCTCCTCCGGGGAGGAGGCGCTGCGCATCTGTGAAACGCTGGTCCGCTCGAACGCGCTGGACGTGATCGTCATCGACTCCGTGGCGGCGCTCGTCACGAAGGCCGAGCTCGAGGGCGAAATCGGCGACACCACCGTCGGTGCGCAAGCCCGGCTCATGAGCGCCGCCCTGCGCAAACTCACCTCGCTCATCTCCAAGGCCAGCTCCGTCTGCATTTTCACCAACCAGATCCGCGAGAAAATCGGCGTAATGTTCGGGAACCCGGAAACCACGCCGGGCGGCAAAGCGCTCAAGTTTTACGCGAGCGTGCGCTGCGACATCCGGCGCATCGGGGCCATCAAGGTCGCCGACGGCACCGTCACGGGAAACCGAACCAAACTCAAGATCGTGAAGAACAAGGTGGCCCCGCCGTTCACCGAGGCGGAGTTCGACATCATGTACAACGAGGGGATCTCCTCCACCGGCGCCCTGCTCGACCTCGCCCTCGAACAAGGCATCATCGAAAAGCGTGGTTCGTGGCTTTCGTACAAAGGCTCCCAGCTGGCGCAGGGGCGCGATGCGGCCAAGGAAATCCTCAAGTCCAACGAGGAACTGTACGCGGAAATTGAAACGGCAGTGAAAGCCAAACTCGACGAGCCCGCTTCCAAATCAGCCGCGAAATAACGGACGCGCTGCAAGGGAGCGCTCTCTCCGGTGGCTGCCGGCACCGGGCCACGCGCAAACGTCATGCTTTGGGAAACACCCCTCCGCGACCTGGCGTGGATTCCCCCCCAGCGTCTGCGGCAGCTCGATCGTTTCGGCTTCCAAACCGCGGGAGATCTCCTTTCCCACTTCCCGCGCCGGTGGGAGGACCGCAACCGGTTTGACCGCTTTCCCCACGCCGAGTCCGATACGGCCGTGTGCGTGTGCGGGCTTGTTCAGTCGGGCTCCATCCGGCGGTTGCCGGGACGCGCCCGCATGTTTGAAGCGCTGCTTACGGAGGAAAATCCCCACGCACTTTCCAGCCCGCTGACCGTGCGGTGGTTCAACCTGTACTGGGTTGAAAAAGTCATCGCCACCGGCCACCGCCTCGTTGTCTACGGAAAGCCAAAGCGGCGGGGCCGGCAAATTGTCATGGATCAGCCGGAGTTTGAGGTGGTCGAAGACGACGCCGAACAGTCCATCCACCTGCAACGCATCACGCCCATTCACCGCGCAACGGAGGGGCTCTCCACCAAAATGATCCGCTGGATGGTGTGGGAGACATTGCAACGCATCGATGCAAACTCCATCCCTCAGCTCATTCCCACCTCCCTGGACGGAACACCCCGCGTGGAAGCCCTGCGGCAGATCCATTTTCCCGACTCCTTCGAATCCCTTTCCAAGGCCCGCAGGCATCTGGTTTTGACCGAATTTTTCGGAATCCAGCTCTGCATCGCGATGCGCCGCGCCCAGCAACAGGCGCAACCTGGCCGCTGTCATGCCGGCGAGGGCGCGCTGATGCAACGCCTCCACGGTGCGCTGCCCTTTCCGCTTACCGGCGCGCAACAGCGCGCCATCAACGAAATTGCCGCGGACCTGCGTTCGCCGCGCCCCATGAACCGTCTTCTGCACGGAGACGTTGGTGCGGGCAAAACACTTGTCGCTCTCTCCGCGATGCTGCTGGCCGTGGAGGCGGGTTTTCAAGCAGCCCTCATGGCGCCAACACAAATCCTGGCGGAACAGCATTTTCTGAACTTCCAGCGCCTGTGTGAACCCCTCGGCGTGTGCATCGCGCTGCGCACCGGAAACCGCCGCGAGGAGACCGGCCCCCTGCCGCTCTTTGACGCCGACGCATGGCAGAAAGCCGTCGCCTCGGGCACGGTGGAGCGTCCCGCGGCTCGCGAACCCGGCGAGCCCGACATCGTAGTCGGTACCCACGCGCTCTTGTACGGCCAGTCCGAGGTGCCGCGTCTCGGTCTGGCCGTCATTGATGAACAACACAAGTTCGGCGTGCTCCAGCGCGCACAACTGCGCGACCAGGGACTGTGCACTGACATGCTGGTGATGACTGCCACGCCCATCCCGCGAACACTCACCATGAGCCTTTACGGAGACCTTGATGTTTCTGTGCTCGACGAACTTCCCAAAGGCCGCGGAAAAATCATCACCGCCGTGCGCGACCCATCGAAACTTCCCGATGCAGCCAAATTCATCCGCGAAAATCTGGAAGCCGGCAGACAAGCCTACATTGTGTATCCGCTTATCGATGCCTCGGAGAAACAGCAGGCCAAGGCTGCCGCGGCTGAATTCGAAAAGTGGCGGGACCTTCTGGCGCCCCTTTCCTGCGGACTTCTGCACGGCCGCATACCGCCACAGGAAAAGGACCACCTCATGGAGCGTTTCCGCCGCAATGAGA
>JBILWF010000120.1:0-6693 GCA_044370075.1 Chthoniobacteraceae bacterium
AGAGAAGCTTTTCAAGGGGCATTCTCTCTGGAACCGCCAGGAGCTCGCGCCTTATTTTAAAGAGTTCGGCATGGGGTTCGCGCATCTGGCACAGCAGATCTTTGATGTGAATCAGCCCCAGTGTGTTGTCCAGATGCCCGTCGCACACGGGGAAGCGTGTGTGACGCGATTCAATCGCCCGGGCGAGATTCTGTTCAAAGGAGTCTTCCGTATTCAAAAACACCACCTCGTTTCGTGGTGTGGTGATGTCACGAACCACCCGCTTGCGGAGATCGAGTGCATTCATCAGGATCTCCTTCCCAATGGCTGTCACCTGCCGGGCGTCCTCGCTCTCTGCAAGAATCACCCTCAGTTCTTCCTCCGAGTGGGCCATCTCGTGTTCTCCTACGGGCTCCAACCGGAAGATGCGCCGCAAGACCCATCCGGCCGTCCCATTGAGAAACCAGATTGCCGGACGGAAAATCTGGTAAAAAAAGGCCAGTGGTGCGCTCACCCAAATTGTGGTCGGGACGGGTTTTGATATCGCGATGGATTTTGGGGCAAGCTCGCCCAGTACAATGTGAAGGAAACTAATGATACTGAATGCGATCCCAACGGTCAGCGTGCCGTGCAGGGTTTCGGGTATGAAGGCGGCCTTTTGGAAAACAGGCTCGAGGAATCTGGCAATGAAGGGCTCTCCCACCCAGCCAAGGGCAAGGCTCGAAAGAGTGATGCCCAGCTGGGTGGCGGATAGGTAGGCCTCGAGATTTTCGGTTACGTCCATGGCACGGCGGGCACGGACTTCTCCCGCAGCGTTGAGTGCCTCCAACTGGCTGGACCTCACCTTGACAATTGCAAATTCAGACGCGACGAAAAATCCGTTCAACCCCACCAAACCCAGAACGACGAGCAGTTGCAGGGCTGCGGGAAATCCCGCGGCTGCGGATGCGATCGGCACATTCATTGCCTCTGCAGAGAGGATCCCCAAAAAAGAAACGAGCCGCGGGAGAACCCGCGACTCGGATTAAATTGCTGGAATTCAGGCTGTTAGATTACCAGCTTGACTTCGTCACTCCGGGAATCATCCCGTGCGAAGCAAGCTCTCTAAACGCGATACGCGACAGCTTGAAGCGCCCAATAAACGCCCTCTTCCGCCCAGATTGCAGACAACGCTTGGAGCAGCGCACCGGGCTTGCGTTTCTGGGGAGAAGGGACAAGCCCACGTAATCGCCCTTCTTTTTGAGTTCCGCCCGCAGATCCGCGTATTTCGCCACGGTAGCAGACTTCCTTTTTTCACGTTCGATCCAACTCTTTTTTGCCATAAAAACTTCGAAGGGACGGAGTGTAAGGAAGAGCGTTGAAATGGCAAAGGTTTTTTGGCCGGTCTTTGTTTCACTCTGAGAGAGAGAAGCGTGAGGCCACACGGAGTCGTTTGTAAGCTTTTGATTCGAAGTCAAAAGTGAAATGGATTCGCCTAGAATTCAATGCCTCGCCGTGCCGGTGCTCCGGAATCGAAATGGTGTTTAATCTTCCTCATTTCCGTCACGACATCCGCCAAAGCAATGAGCTCGGGCGGGGCGTATCGGCCCGTGAAAACGAGTTCCACCCGAGGGGGACGACTGCGCGCAAGTGAAAGCGCGCGATCCAGTGGAATGAGCCCCCGGTGAATGCAGTAGTTGATTTCGTCCACAATCACCAAATCGTGCGCTTCGGATTGAAGAATCCCTTCGAGGCAATCGACTTCCCGGGCGAGGGCTTCCGCCATCGCCTGCACGTGCTCGGGAATATGTTTGCTCCGAGACAGGATCCAATCCTGCTCCACGTTCCGGTATGTAAGCCGCGGATGCAGGCCGGGACAGAGGGCGAGTTCACCCGTTTTCCACCGGGGCTTCATCATCCGCAGGTAGTAGACGGAGAAGCCGCAACCGAGTGCCCGCAGCATCAGTCCCATGGATGCCGTGCTCTTGCCCTTGCCTTCGCCGGTGTAGATCTGAAATGCACCCTGCGCCAAGCGGGGGCGGGAAGGGGACAAATGCACCCCCGGCGGATTAGGTTTGGGGAGAGTTGAATCAGATTCAGGAGGAGGTGCCATGGGATAGACTGTATTTTGGAAAAAGGGGCGGGGCTTCCGGACGTTCCCGTATTCGGCGCCATTCGAGAAATGCTGCAAAAAAAATTGAGGTGCAGGCTGTTACAATCCAAAACCAGCGCAGCATCCGGAGAATATCGAAAGCTCCGGGTCGGGTGCCCTCTGGATTAAAAACCGGGCCCCGATGGGGGACTCCATCGTAGTAGTTTGTCCCTCCGAGGCGGATGTCTAGCGCCCAAGCTGCCGCGGATTCGCTCCATCCGGCATTCGGACTGGCATGCTGACGAGCCTCGCGCGCCACGCGAGCAACATGCCGCAACCCGTGTGTGCCAACCGAAACCAGAGCGCAAAGACGTGCCGGTAGAAACGAAAACACATCGTCCGCGCGGGCTGCCCATTTTCCAATAAGTTCGTAGCGTTCGGTGCGGTGGCCGACCATGGAGTCGAGGGTGTTCACCGTCCGGTATAAAAGCGCTCCCGCCGGGCCTCCAACGACCGCCCAGAAAATAGGCGCAATTACGCCGTCTGTAGTGCTTTCTGCAACCGCCTCCACTGCGGCGCGGCTGATTTCCGAGTCGTTCAATTCGGCGGTGTCGCGGCCAACAAGGTGCGAGAGGCGTCGCCTGGCCTCGGGCAGGTCCGCTACCAGCAGCGGACCCAACACCGCGCGGGCGTGCCGGTCTAGATCTCGCGCTGCGACACTTTGATACACTACCCCAACGCCCAACCACCATGCTCCAGCGGGGAACCAGCGCATGAGCAGTGTGTGCACGAGCGCATAAGTTCCAAGCAGGGTGGCACACACGCAGAACCAAAACACGGTCCCCGAGAACACCGTGCGCCCAAGAAAGCGGCTGCAGATTTTTTCCCAAAACATGCTGAGCGAACCTGTGGCGCGCGCAATGTGTGGCCAGTGTTGAGGATCACCCAGGGCGAGATCCAGTCCGAGGGCGACGAGAAATTGTAGGGGATCAATCCGCCACATAACGCCACAGGGGTTCGAGTTGGAGATGTTCTTCCAAAAGATCCGCCATGGATTCGTAGACCGCCTCGCGACGCTGTCTCCATGGCATCGGAGGTGTCTGATAGTGGTCGGCCCCCGCGACGCTCGCCAGCATGCGGCGGATGTTGGTGCTTTCGAAAAGCCCGTGCAAATATGTGCCCCAAACCCGTTCGGCAGCAACACCTTCCATCCTCCAAGGGTTGTCCGTGTTGGCGCTGCAAAAAGGCGAATCGGTGATGCGAATCAAAGGCGCGGTGGCGGCCAGTTCCCGCGTCTGTCCCATGTGGATCTCGTACGCGTTCCAGCGTTCATCATTCCACTCGGCTGTCACGGTGCACACCCTCTTTTCGGAGGAGAAAACTGTCTCAACAGGCAGCAAGCCGAGACCGGCGACTGTGCCGCGGTCGCCAGCAATTCCGGCGGGGTCGCTTACCGTGCGGCCGAGCATCTGAAAACCACCGCAGATTCCAACAACGTGGGCCCCGCGTGCGTGCGCCGCCCGGATGGCTTCAGACATCCCATTTTCGTGAAGCCAGCGCAGATCCGCGAGTGTGTTCTTCGAGCCTGGTATGATCACAACGCGAGCTTGCGCCAACGCGTGAGGATCGGTGATCCAGCGTAGGTGGATTCCGGTATCCTCCCTCCACGGATCCGCATCCTGGGCGTTGGAGACATGGGGCAGACGGATCCAGTACAAACAAGGGTCATGCTCGGAGGTGGGAAGGGACGGTTCGGCATCCACGCAAAGGCTGTCTTCGCCCTCAGGTTGAAGCGCGGCGCGAAAGGGAAGCGTGCCCAAGTGTGGAGCCCCAAAATGGGGGGCAAAATGGAGCGCGGCATCCGAGAACAGCGAAAGGTCGCCCCGGAATTTATTGACGACGAGTCCGATGCAACGTTTACGGTCCTCTTCCGGGGCAAGGCTCCAAGTGCCAGCGGCTTGCGCAAAAACACCTCCGCGCTCGATATCTGCAACCAACAGCCAGCGTCCGTCGAGATGGCGCACCGGGCGAAAATTGACCAGATCTCTTTCGATCAAGTTGAGCTCAACCGGGCTGCCCGCCCCTTCCAGCACGAGGAGGTCGGCGCGTGTTTCCCAGTAAGCGAGGCTCTCGGTAACGACGGGCCAGAGCGATTCGATATGCTTGTAATAGTCCCCCGCCAGAACATGTCCGCGGGCCTTGCCAAGCACCACCAGTTGCGAACCCGAGGCGCCGGAAGGTTTGAGCAAAATGGGGTTCATCCGAACCGAGGGAGGAAGCCGGCAAGCCTCCGCTTGCGCTGCTTGGGCGCGTCCTATCTCACCGCCGTCCCATGCGACAGCGGAGTTGTTGGACATGTTTTGTGCCTTAAAGGGCGCCACGCGCAGGCCGCGCCGGCGCATCAGGGCGCACAGGGCGGTGGCCATCCAGCTTTTGCCGCTGTTTGAGGAGGTGCCCAGCACGCTGATCGCGCGCAGGCCGGAAGCGCGTTTCCTGAACCGGGCCCCGGGCAACCGTGCGCTGGCGGGTGCTGCGTTCGCGCCTGACTGAACGCGATGCGGATGCCGGCGCTGCGCGGTCGAAAGTGCATCCATCCCTTCGGAGAGCCCGTCCACGAGTCGCTGGTTTTCGGCGGGGCAACGAACGGCAACCCGCAAAAACTGCTTTGGATCGAGCCCTTCAAATCCATCGCAGATGCGCACGAGGATACCGGCACGGCCCAGAGCGTCCGCCAGTTCCGCAGCGCACCCTGCGTAGGATTCCACTAGAAAATAGTTCGCATCCGAATCGAGCGCTCTCAGCCCGGGAATCGCGCAAATACCCGCCTGGAGTGTTGCGCGCGTTGCCGCCAGTGGCGCGAGGCTTTGCCTCATGGCAAGGAGGTTGTCTTCGTTCAGGTGAACCTGCGCCCAGTGCTCTGCAAACCCGTTCACGCTCCATGGCGGCTGAAGGGTACGCAACTGCCTCATCCAATCTGTTTTTGCGGTTGCTGCAAATCCAATGCGCAGTCCTGCGAGGCCCCAACTCTTGGTGAGTGCGCCAAGGAGAATGACTTGGGGAAACGCCTCCAGTTTGTTCAAAAGTGAATTGGCATTCGCGCCTCCCGGCGTGAAGTCCACGAAAGCTTCGTCCAGTATCCAGCACACGTGTTTGAGCGCGGGATGGTCGATGACTTCATCCCGATCGCGAAACAGGGTTCCGGTTGGATTAGCTGGCGTGCCCAGAAAAACGACGTCCGCCTTGGCAAATTCGGAAACATATGGAAGCAAACTTCTGACCTCCAGCGGGACGTTGAGCGATGCGGGCTTTAAACCTGCGGCACGACACGCACGCGTGTAGTCGGCAAAGCTTGGGTGAAGGATCAGCGCGTTTTTTTTAGGGAAAAGACGTGCGGCCAGATAAAGCGCCTCGATTGCTCCCGCGGTGGGTTGAAGATGCTCGGGGCTTGTTTTAAAGATCGACGCCAATTGGAGGCGGATCCCCGCGGCATCGGCCTCGGGATAGCGCGTCCATGCTTCGCGGGAAGCTTGCTCGGGCAGGGTGGTGGGGGCGGTCCAAAAAGCGTTGGTGTTGACGCTGAAGTCGAGGAAGTCGTCGCGTCCAAATCGTTCGCGCGCTTCACGCAGCCTGCCGCCATGAAATGCCTGGCTCATGAAACTTGCGGGATGGGAGGTCCTTTGAGGCGGAGCGGAAGTCCGGCGATGAGAAAATCCACAGTGTCCGCTTGAGCAGCGGCGCGCTGGTTGGCGCGCCCGGACAGATCGCGGAACGCGCGCCCCAGAGGCGAGGAAGGAACCAGACCCATGCCCAGTTCGTTGCTCACAAGCACGAGATGGATGCGGTTTTCCCGTGCGGCGCACAGCGCCTTTTCGAGACGTGCAAACAGGTGTTTCTCACCGAATACCTCCGTTGAAACGGAATGAAAGGAAAGCCACAGCGTGAGGCAGTCGGCCAGGACGGTTCTACCCTGGTGCTCAATGAAGAGGGATTCCCAGTGAAAGTGGTTTTCAATTGTAATCCAATCGGAGGGACGGATTTGACGGTGGCGTTGAATGCGCAGGCGCATCTCGGGATCGGCGAATGCGGTGGCGCAGGTGGTGAGGCACACCACGGGCCGGTGGGAGGCAGCGGCTATTTTTTCGGCGTAGGCGCTTTTGCCACTGCGTGCTCCCCCAAGGATGAGATGAATCGGGCAGTTCATGCGGCGGCGGCAAAAGAGCCGAGGGTCGCAATTTCAGCGAGCTGCGTGGTGGCTCCCACGCAATCGCCCGTGAGGCCGCCAAGTTTCCTGCGCAGAAACCAAATGGCGTAAAGAACTAAAAGGGTAAGCGAAAAGAGCACGGAGCTTCCCACCCGGGGGTGTAGAGAAACGAGCAGGATGACGGGCGGAACCAAGGCGAGCAGCAGACGGGGAAGCGGAAGTTTCTTGCAAAAATCTTTTGCGCGCAAAGCGTCGGGACCTACGTGGGGCAGGTTTTGGAGAAGGCAGACGGCCGCCCATCGCGCGAAGGTGTGGCTCCAGAGGATGGCCTCGGCCGTGAGGCGGGCGCTGCCAAGGGATAGATGCCACAGCAACACCAACCGCAACGTGAGCGAGAACCACAGAGCAATTCCCCCAAATGTGCCCATGCGGCTGTCCTTCA
>JBILWF010000121.1:0-6678 GCA_044370075.1 Chthoniobacteraceae bacterium
TATCTCTCCGCTTGATCGAGCCCCAGTTCGATGCATTGCACATGGCCTTTTGCAAAACCATGGACATCGGCGGGGACCGCGTTTGGGACGTGTGGCAGATTGAGGGACCTCAGATGCTGTGGCTTTTTCGCGGCGCTCCGCATGTGCATGTCTGGGTGCATGTGCGTGACGCGGCGGTGTAGACCAAACCGCGCGTTAGGCTGCAGATTTCGGACAGCGGATCTCTTGGTCTCGGTTCTGGGAAGTTGGAAAACCGGGAAGACGGTACCCGCACCTACCGCCCGCCGCAGTGGTAGCGCAGCGCGCTGTCCAGTTGGCAATTTTTTCATGCCGGGCTGATTGCTGTTTTTCTCCCGAGTCCGGAACAGACCGCAAAAAATTCAGACAAAGACCCGGCGCAATCTCCACCCAGCGTCCCTCGGGTAGAAATCTGCAACTGAATGGAAGCTATTTTGCCGGTTATTTTCGCGGGAAAAAGTTGTTGTTAAATTTGTACACTAGGAGGGCGCTTGCCTCACGACCAACCTTGGCATGTGGTCGTGGCGACATTGAACCGTACGCACGGCAATGTGTCGGCATGGGAGGGGATAAATTCGCCCCGCACCCGCTCGAAAAAGCCCCCCCCAAAACAGAATGAGCGTCCAAAACGTCCTGCTCCGGCGTGTGTATCGAAGATTTCTTCACCACGTGTCGGGCGAATCTCTGAAAAAACGAGCAAAGCCGATCCTGAAGATTGACCTGTTTGGGATGTGGTGGCAAAAAGTGGGGCGTTGTGGGGCTCAGTGGGGCAAAAAACCTTTCCTCGCACAGTTCCAACAAATTCTTCAAACGCGCTGCTTTAAAATCCTCCTGTCATGGTCCTTGCACAGAACACGCCTCCTGTTTTCTCCGGCGAGTTCCGTCATGCCCTGGATTCTAAAAATCGGATCACAATTCCCTCGCGTTGGAGGACTTCTGATGCGGACGAGTTTTTTTTGATCGTGGACAGGTCGGGTGCATTTGCCCGGTTGATGCCACCGGACCAGTTTCGCCAGGTAGGCGAGCGCTTGGCCAACAATCCGGACGTCGCGCCCAGAGACCGCGCCGTGTTTTTGCGTCATTTTTACTCCAGATCCGTCCAACTGGTTGCCGACAAGCAGGGACGAATGACTATTCCCGAGGATGTGGGACGCAGGTTGGAGTTGGACGGTGAGGCGGTTCTTGTGGGAGCACACCAGACTTTTGAACTGTGGAGCTCGAAGGCCTGGGCTGTCACGCAGCAGTCCGAGAACTCGATCTTTGAGCGGGTGGCAGACTTGGTTGGGTTATGATCGCCATGATTCGACAGCAGGAGATGGAGGACCGATCCCGTGCGCTTCGGGACGCGGAGGGTACGCATCCCTCGTCTTTCTCGCATGTCCCGGTTCTGAAGGATGCAGTGTTGCAGGCGCTGATGCCGGCACCCGGAAAGTTTTTCGTGGACGGCACCTTGGGGGGGGGCGGACATGCACAGGACTTGTTGGATGCGGGCGCCTTCGTTCTGGGAATTGATCAGGATCCCGAGGCGATTGCTCATGCATCTCAGAAACTTTCGTCCTACGGCCCCCGTTTCAGAGCGGTTCACGCAAGCTTTGGGGATGTAGATGCCATACTCCGGGATTTGAAGTTGGATTCAGTCGATGGCGCCTTGCTCGATCTCGGGGTTTCTTCCCATCAACTGGATACGCCGCTGCGCGGATTTTCGTTTCAATCGGACGGCCCCCTGGACATGCGCATGAACACGCATGGGCCCGTAACCGCGCGGGATTTGGTGAATACAGCAAGCGCGGAGCAGCTCGAACGCATTTTTCGCGAATTCGGGGAAGAACCAAATGCCCGCCGCATTGCAACCCGCATTGCGCGCGACAGAGCGGTCAAGCCTCTGAACTCGACTTTGGATCTCGCTCGATGCGTCGAGTCGATCGTTCCGCGGCAGGGGAAAAAAACCCACCCGGCTACCCGCGTATTCCAAGCCCTGCGCATTGCGGTCAATCGGGAGTTGGAGGTTTTGATCCGTGGTCTGGAGGGTTTCTCAAGCCGTTTGGCACCCGGAGGACGCTTTGCGGTAATAACCTTTCATTCGCTGGAAGACCGGCTCGTGAAACAATTTTTTCAGCATCGCTCCTCACCCAGCATAGACCGTCCGGAGTGGAGCGCCCCCCGGGCGAACCCCGATTATTGCTTCAAGAAAATAACGGGCAAACCTCTTGTGGCCTGCGACGCCGAGCAACGGTTCAACGCCCGCTCGAGAAGCGCAAAATTGCGGGTCGTTGAGCGTCTGCCCCTGCGGAGAGAAACCGCCTTCCCCTCGCATCCGCCGCCTTGATCCAAGGCGGGATTTCCCCGTTTTCCGTTCCTCCACTTCAAATCCCAGCCCCACCCCGCCATGTCCGCAAATTACCGTCGCAACTCCAATCTATTGCCGGCCGCCAAACTCCTTTTGGCGTTTTGTCTTCTGATGATTCTTGGTGGCGGTGGATTTTATTACGTAAACGCGAAGAACGAGTTGCACAAACTTGGGGAGTATAGGAAAAAGCTTGAGCGGGAAATTGATTCGGTTGCAAATCGCAACGAGATGATGCTGGCGCGCATCGCGACGCTGTCCTCGTATGATGCTTTGCGGAAGCGCCAGCAGCAGGAGCGGGATGTGTTTGCAAAATTAACGCCCGTTCCCGACACCGCGGTTGTTCACGTCCGGACTCGGCCCGTGGTGAACGAGTCCGAGGTGCGCACCGTTTCCAATCCGCAGCCTGTGCGTTGAAATATGGCGTGCTCTTCGCGGAAACGAGCTGTCTGGGTCGGGGGCTTGATAGCCCTCGGCTTCACTGCCTTTTCACTCCGGTTGGTGGATCTTCAGATTGCACAGCACCATTACTACGCGGAAATCGCTGCTGAAAAACACTCTGCGAAACAAACCATCCCCGCCCGCCGCGGATCCATTATGGATGTCAACGGCGTCACGCTAGCCACCAATGAGCCGGTGAAAACGGTCGTGGTGGATGCCTCTGTCTCGAAACAGCACGACGTGCTGGCGGAGGTTGTTTCCCGGCACCTGCAAATGCCTTACTCCGAGGTGCGTGAAAAAGTGGGACGGCAGATTTGGTCGGAAAAAAAACAGGCGTATGTAGCCAGTCCGTTCGTGGTCATAAAAAAGGAGGTGCCTGAAACTGTGGCGGAAGCTCTTTCGAGCGAACTGGAGAAGAGGCATCTCCGCGGCTTGTTTTTGCAACAAGATTTCAACCGCATTTATCCAAATGGAAGCATGCTATGCCATGTCGTGGGGTTCATGAACCGCGACGGAATCGGGGTGGAGGGCGTGGAGAAAAGCATGCAGGAATTTCTCCGCGGTCATCCCGGAACACGGTTCACGGAACGTGATCGTAGCGGACGAGAGATCCCCGCTTTCCGAAAACTGGAACGTCCACCCCGCCACGGATCCTCCGTACGTTTGACCGTCGATTTGGCCCTGCAAGATATCGTGGAGACCGAGTTGGAAGCGGCCTACAAGCAGTTCAGTCCCGCAATGGCGACCTGCATTATGATGCGGCCTTCCACGGGTGAAATACTGGCGCTGGCAAACCGTCCCAACTTCGACGTGAATCAACGCCAGGGCGTTGACACCAGGGTGCGCGATAACATGGCGATCATGTACATGATCGAACCGGGCTCTACTTTCAAAGTCGTTACAACCGCCGCGGCATTGGATTGCAAATATGTGACGCCAGAGACCGTGATTAATTGTGAGCACGGAAAGTACACGTACGCGGGAACCACGCTTCACGACAGCCATCATGGATTTGGATCGCTGTCAGTGCATGATGTTTTGGTCAAGTCCAGCAACATAGGCGTGGCAAAACTCGGTTTAATGCTGGGTGAGAACAAGTTGCATTCCTACATCAAAAGTTTCGGTTTTGGCGAGCTCTCGGGAATATCCCTGCCGAATGAGATTCGAGGGAAAGTCCGTCCCGTCGAGGGGTGGAGTAAAATTTCGATCACCCACATCCCCATGGGGCATGAAGTGGGCGCTTCACCACTGCAGGTGGTCTCGGCGATGAGCACCGTGGCGAACCGGGGGCGAATGATGCAGCCGCAGATCATATCCTCGATTCTCGATGAACACGGAAATGAACAGGCGCATTATCCTCCTCTCGAGGTCCGCCGTGTGATCCCGGAAGACGTCGCCGAGCATCTTGTGTCTTCCTTGAAAGAGGTGGTGAGCAAAAAAGGCACCGCGGCGCTTGCACATGTGCCTGGTTTTGAGGTTGCGGGCAAAACGGGGACCGCGCAACGGTCTGCTAAAGATGGTGGATATGAACACGGAAGGTACGTGGTTTCCTTCGTGGGTTTTCTGCCCGCGGATAAACCCGAGTTTTGCTGCCTAGTACTCATTGATGATGCGCACACGGGAAGTATTCCCAACTACGGTGGGCACGTTGCGGCTCCTGTGTTTAGCCGGATCGCGGCGCGCGCAGCACGTCATCTCAATTTGGTTCCCAATGCGGATCTTTTAAAGGTGCCCAATCCGCTTGCGCAGTCCGTGGACAAGGGGAGGGTGGGTAGGTGAAGCTCAAAAGTCTGCTTGTGAAAGCGCGAATTTTAAGTGCGCGCGGCGTTGGGGATCTCGAGGTCACGGGGCTTTCAGTGGATTCGAGGAAAGTATCCGAGGGGACTCTGTTTTTTGCGGTGCGTGGACAGAAGGAGAACGGATCACACTTTGCTGCGGAAGCGCTCCAGCTTGGCGCCGTGGGCGTTGTTTCCGAGGAAGATCTGGCTTCGCAAAACCTTGGGGAATTTGAAAACAGGGGTGCAGGAAAAGCCTTCATACAGGTGCCAAGCGTGCGCGAGGCCTTGGCTGACGTTGCCGCCGTTTTTCATGGGGACCCTTCGTTGGGAATGAAAGTGCTGGGGGTGACCGGCACCAACGGTAAAACCACGACGAGCTTTTTAATAAAGCATCTGTGCGACCAGGCTATGTGGCGTTGCGGACTTGTTGGAACCGTCCGTTACGAAATCGGGGAGGAAATCATTCCCGCCGACCGCACAACTCCGGATGCCTTGGAGTTGCAGCACATACTGGCACGCATGCAGGACGCCGGTTGCAAGAGTGTTTCAATGGAAGTGAGCTCCCATGCTGTGTGTCAGCAGCGGGTTCGGGGGGTAAACTTTGATTCTGTGGTTTTTACTAACCTCACTCAGGATCACTTGGACTATCATAAGACGATGGAGGCCTATTTTGAGGCCAAGGCATCGCTCGTGCTGGGGTTGGGCACCCAGTCGTTCAAAAAGGGAATCGCCGTCGTCAACTGCGATGATAGCTATGGCGAGCAACTTATTCGAAGATTGCAGCTTGCCTCGATCCCCACATTGACATTTGGCTTTAACCTGCGCTCGGATTTTCGAGCCAGCGCTTTGCGTGCGGATGCTCAGGGAACTGTTTTCCAATTGGACGCTCTGGGCAAAAGCTGGCTGGTGCGGACTCCCTTGATTGGACGCTTTAATGTGATGAACACTCTGGGCGCAGTTGCTGCAGCTCATGCAGTGGGCGTTCCCGTAAGGGACTCGGTTTTGGCGATGGCCTCGGCTCCCAGTGTTCCCGGGCGAATGCAACCGGTTCCTGTCAAAAGGTCTTTTCGCGTTTTCGTGGATTATGCACACACCGAAGACGCGTTGAGAAATGCGCTCAAAACACTTCGTGAGTTGCAACCGCGCCGCCTGATAGCGGTCTTCGGCTGTGGTGGAGACAGGGATCGCGGCAAGCGGCCGCTCATGGGCCGGGTTGCTGAGGAGCTCGCCGATTGGACGATTCTAACATCGGATAACCCGCGTAGCGAGGAGCCCGGGGTGATCGTCTCGGAAATCATCTCGGGAATGCGGGGAGCGAACCATGAGGTTGTGTTGGATCGTGCCGAAGCCGTTCAAAGGGCTGTATGTCTAGCTCAGCCACAGGATATTGTGCTTGTTGCTGGAAAGGGGCACGAGGGCACTCAGACTTTCGGGAACGCTGTTCTCCCCTTCGATGATGTCAGCGTTGCCAAGGCTGCCATGGAAAATCGTCCCGTGGAAATGAACTGCTAGACGGGATATGGAACCGCTCACGCTTCAGCAACTAGCCTTGTGGACGGAATCCGGGGCGCTCACCCGGAGCCAAAAATCCGCCGGGCGCATCAGCATCGATTCGAGGAAGGCTGGCGCGGGCGATGTTTTTGTAGCCTTAAGAGGTGAACGCTTTGATGGGCATCATTTTGTGGCAGATGTTGCGTCCAAGGGAGCTCTTGCGGCGATTGTTGACGAAGCTTGGAAAGGTGCTGAAATCTCTGGAGGTCAGGACTTTGAGTTGATCCGAGTTCCGGATACGCTCCTTGCCCTGCAGCGGTTGGCGTTCAACTACCGGCGTTCGCTCAATGCGAAAGTGGTTGGGATCACGGGGTCGAGTGGTAAAACGAGCACCAAGGATTTTACGTTCGCAGTTCTATCCTCGCGTTTGAAGGGGTGGTGCACGCAGGGAAATCTCAACAATCACATTGGAGTTCCATTGACTCTTTTGTGCGGATCGTGCGAGGCACAAATGGCTGTCGTTGAGATGGGAATGAACCACGCTGGAGAGATTGCGCCTTTGGCTGCGATGGCAAAACCTGATTTGGGAATCATCACGAACGTGGG
>JBILWF010000122.1:0-6638 GCA_044370075.1 Chthoniobacteraceae bacterium
GGGACAGCCCACCCGGCCCCGAGCAGCTTTAGGCGGGTTTCATCTTGAGAATGATTTTTCCCAAGGAACCCGGAAGCATCTGAAGTTCGTGGGCTTCTTTTGCCCGTTCCAGTTCAAAGACAGAGCGCACCACGGGTTTGAGGGAGCTGTCGGTGAATCCGGAAAGCAGATCGGTATGAATCCGCCCCAGAATGGCGGGCGATGCCTTGAAGAGCATCACCCCGCGTACGTCCGCATCGCGCAACATTAATTCGCGAGGCTGCACCTGGACCATGCCGCGGCTTCCCACAACGCATACCGCACCGCCCTGGGCGAGCATGGGCAAATCCCTCCCTAAATTCACGTTTGCAAGCATTTCCACGATTAAATCCACTCCCGCCCCCTTGGTCGCAGCCACAATCTGCTGTTCGTAGCCCGGTTGATGGTGGTTGAAAACAGCCTCGGCTCCCTGAGCTTGCAAAAGCACCCGGCCCGCATCGCTGCCCACCGTGGCCAACACGCGCATTCCGGCCCGCTTTGCCAACTGAACCGCCGCCAGTCCGACGCCGCCGCTGGCGCCGTGTACCAAAACCGTCTGCCCGCGCCGCACCGACGCACGGTGGAAGAGGGCGTACGCTGCCGTTGCATAGGGAATTCCCACGCAGGCTCCCTCCTCAAAAGACAACTGGCGGGGAAGGGGATGCACCTGGGTCGGGGCACACACGGCGTATTCCGCGTAGGTGCCCGTAAAACTCCCGGACACATAGACCCGGTTACCTTTGCGGTATCCGCGCACCTGGGCTCCGATAGCCTCAATGGTTCCGGCCCCGTCGAACCCAGGGGTATAGGGCAGCGTGGGCAGTGTTCCGTAGGTGCCGCTCCGGATGTACGTGTCCACCGGATTGACTCCGGACGCGTGCAGGCGCACCAAAATCTGGTCCTCGGAAATCGCGGGTACGGCAATCTCCCGGCAGAGCAAAACCTCTGGACCTCCAAAATTTTCGACGATGACGGCTTTCATAAGTGCGTGCGGGTGGCTTTTGCTCCGTTCCGTCACTTCTGTCGGCGGGCTGGAGTTCGGCCAGATGCTCGTCATATGATCACCACAGCTTTCCTATGAACGAGCAGAAAACGGCATCTTCCGCGCAGGCGCAAACCGCTCCCGGTGGCTTGGAGCATCCGGGGGTTTTGGATTTTATCGGGTATGAGGCGGCAGCGGGGGAAGTGCTCGTGGTTATGGTTGAAAAAAGACCGTGGACCGATCCCGAGAGGCAGCTCTTTCAACTTCAGGAAAAGCTCAACGCCTATCTCTCCTTCATCCTGGACGGGGAAATGCAGGACGTTTACCCGCAATTTGTCGGTAAACCCGTGCGCATCCGGTTGGAGTGCGCGCACCCGCCAGGCCCGGAATTCGTCCGATTCCTGCAAATCGTGCACGATCAGACAGCCCTTCAGGACATTGCCTTTGAGGTGCTTGTGGTGGGGGGAGAAACTTGCGGGTGCGGGCAACCGCAAAGCCTCTGCTCGAGGAGTACGGAAACGCCCTGACCAGACAAGCTCCCGCGCGGGGCGAAGGCCGCGAATTCGGGGAATGCAGGTCTCGGATTTGGAAACCCAAAACGGCGCCTTGCGACTGCTTGAAAATACCGGCTCTGCCTGCGGACCGGGTTCGCGGAGCGGCGGAGGGGAAACTCCCGGAGGTTGCCGGCACCGAAAACACCGGGCCTTTCCCGGCGCGTGCGCGGCGGGCTTCGCGATTGGAAAGAGTGCGCTTTGCCATCTCTTGCGAGTTTTAACGCACCGCCACGCAGCTCGAAATATACTCATGGTGGACCGTGACCTCTTCGCCCCGGGGTAGATGCCATTGCCGGAACGTAATCCCCCGTGTTGCCCCGCACCTCAAATCCACGAATCCCTCTTCTCCTGGGGGAACCAGTCCGCCTCCCGTGCCATCAAAGCAAACCACCGCGCGTTGGCCCTCGACTCTTCACCCTCGGTATCGGGGACCGCAGGCAATCGAGTTCTTTTTTCTATATATATCCCATGCGGCGATACGCCGCAACCGCCTGCCCACATCCCATTTATTGAGGGGTTGTCAATCGCCAGGGCGTCCGTCATCCGCGTCGGCGGTCATTGCCATGCGCGTGTGCCGCAGCGAAAGCAGCCGGCGCGGAACTTCTTGAAAGGCGGGTAGGCGTGCAGGGACCTGCTCCAAGACCACCGGTATGAATCCGGTCGCCTTGGCCACCTCGTCCATCGACCTCGCCATGGTAGACTGCCACGAGCCGAGCCAAAAATCGCCACCAACACGTTAGCGATCCCCAACGAGGCGCCACCCTCTTCCGCAAGGATGAGATCTTGAGGCTCATCGCGCGCGGGCACTGCGGAAAGCTCTACGCTCCACTTTCCTTCCTGACCGGCATGGGTTTGGCGCTTCTGCCCCCCGAAGCATGCCGTTATGCGCATCCCTTGGTTTGCCGTTCATCAACCCGGAAAGGTGCAATCGCCCACCCACCAGGTGATCGCAAAAGGCGTGTGCCTCACGGGTAGAGGAGACGGGAGCGGATTTGCCGGGCGGCGCCGGAAAAGAAATTTTCGCCCTGAAAGTGCCGTGCTAGGCTTTCGGTACGAGGCGTTCCCCTGATTGAAATGCACCCCAATTTCACACGCGCGGTACTCTGCGGACTGTTGTTTTGCACGATGCTCGCTTTTTGTGCGGAGGCTGCTCCAGCGGAACCACCTCCAATTTCCTCCCAAGACGCGGCTTTCTTTGAAAAGAATGTCCGTCCGCTGCTTGAATCGCATTGTATGGAATGCCACTCGGTGCGTTCCGGAAAGCGCAAGGGCGGGTTGCTGCTCGATTCCCGCGAAGGGATCACCCGGGGGGGGGATTCCGGACCCGCGCTCGAGGCGGGACGTCCGGACAAGAGCCGCATTGTGTTGGCCGTGAGTGGCCGGGACCCGGACCTGAGGATGCCGCCCAAGAAGACGCTGGACCCCGCATCGGTGGAGATTCTTGTGGAGTGGGTGCGCAGGGGTGCCCCGGATCCGCGCGAGGGTGACGCGAGGCCGCATCCAAAATACGGGATGTCCCTGGAGGAGGGACTTCAGTTTTGGGCCTTCCGCCCGCTCACCCGTCCCGAACTTCCGGCCCCAACACCGGGGAAGTCGGCCTCGCATCCGGTTGACCGTTTTGTACTCGAGAAAATTGCGCACGCCGGGTTGGAGACTGCACCCCCGGCGGACAAACGCACGTTGATCCGCCGCGCAGCGTACGACCTTACGGGCCTGCCTCCGACGCCCCGTCAGGTGGAAGCTTTTTTGGCGGATGCGTCCCCGCAAGCCTTCGACACCGTGGTGGAGGAATTTTTGGCAAGTCCGGCCTACGGGGAGCGCTGGGGGAGACACTGGATGGATGTCGTCCGGTATGCGGACACCTGTGGAAATGCCTCGGACTACCCCGTGCCCCAACTGCGCCTGTATCGCGATTGGGTAATCCGGGCGCTCAATGAGGACATGCCGTATGACCGTTTTGTGAGGGAGCAGATTGCCGGGGACCTGATTCCCGGTGGGACGCAGGAGGAGCGCAATGCGCGGGTGATTGCGACCGGATACCTTGCCCTGGCGCGTCGGTTTGCGGGAAAAGCCGGTGCCCCGCACCTGACCATCGAAGACACCATAGACAACCTCTCGAAGGCATTCCTCGGCGTGACCCTCGCCTGTGCACGCTGTCACGACCACAAGTTTGACCCCTTCACCATGCGGGATTACTACGCGCTGTACGGATTCTTCAGCAGCACCCGCTATCCCTATCCCGGCGCCGAGGGCGACACCCGCCAAAGTCAGTTTGTTTCGCTACTGGAACCCGCAGCCGTGGAAAATCTGCTGGCCCCCTACCGAGACCGGATCGCCGCGGCGGAAGCGGAGGTCAAACGACTCGATGAGGAACACGCAGCGCTTGTGAAAGCGGCTGCCACGGGGGATTCGGCCGTGCTCGAAGAAACCAAGGCGCGACTTACGGAAGCCAAAAAAAAGGTCACCCAACTGCGCGCAGACCCGCCTGTTTTGCCCGACGCCTACGCGGTGGTGGACGCCCCGGAGGCGGGGGATGCGTGCATTCAAAACAGGGGGGAACCCAAAAACCTCGGGGATAAAGTGCGGCGCGGCTTTCCCGCCGTGCTCGGTGGCATGGAGTTGGATCGGGACGCCAGGGGGAGCGGGCGGCAGGCGCTTTCGGAATGGGTTTCTTCCGCATCCAATCCGCTCACGGCGCGGGTGATGGTGAACCGGGTTTGGATGCACCATTTTGGCCGCGGGATCGTTCCCACGCCGAACGATTTTGGCAAACAAGGCACGCCGCCCACGCATCCCGAACTACTGGATTTTCTGGCAGCGGAGTTTATCCGATCGGGATGGTCGCTGAAGACCCTTCACCGGGTGATTTTGTCATCGGAGACATGGAAACGCTCCTCGGAAACCACTGCAGGCAGCGCGACCAAGGATCCCCTGAACCTGTTGCTTTCGCGCCAAAACCGACACCGCTTGGATGCGGAGGCGCTGCGCGACACGTTGTTGCACCTCGCGGGTTCCATGCAACCGGGCCCTGCGCCGGAACACCCGTTTCCCCCTCGAAACACGTGGAAATGGACCCAGCACAACCCCTTCCGGGAATCGTATGATTCCAAATACCGGAGCGTATACCTCATGCAGGCCCGCCTGAAACGAAACGCCTATCTCGCGCTCTTTGACGGTCCGGACCCGAGTTCCTCCACGGGGATGCGGTCTCTGACTACGACGCCCCTCCAGGCGCTTTTCACCCTGAACCATCCGCTGCTTCACGACAGCGCGAGGGCCATCGCAACAAAGACAGAGCGGCACACGGCATCTCCCGAGCGCATCAGCGCCACGTATTCGATCCTCTTCCAGCGAGTGCCAACTGGGGCGGAGCAGCAGGCCGCCGGGGGCTTTTTGGAGCGCTTTTCCGAGGCGCTGGGATCCCGCCCGGATGCCCCGCCTCCCGAGGCCTGGGCCGCCCTGACCCGCAGCCTGCTCTGCAGCAACGAGCTTCTTTTTCTCGACTAAAATGAACTCTCTGCTGTCCCGCATTTCCCGGCGCACCTTGTTGTCCTCCCTCACCGTGGGATCCGCCCTGATGCGGGGACTTGCCCGCGAACTGCTTGCGGCAGGTCCGGCAGGGGTCGCGACCCCGGCGGCGGATCCGCTGCTGCCGCGGCCCCCGCATTTTGAGGCCCGCGCGAAGAACGTTATTTTTCTGAACATGAGCGGCGGCGTCTCCCATGTGGACTCCTTTGATTACAAAACGCGTTTGTTTGCGGATCATGGAAAAACCTACACGGTGCCCGAGGTTATGCTCAGGGCGTTTGCGCCTAACAACCGGGCGGCTGAAAAGTACTTCAAACGTCCGGACTGGAAGTTTTCCCAGCACGGCAAGGCGGGCTTGTGGATCAGCGACATGTTCCCGCACGTGGCTCAGTGCGCGGACCAGTTGTGCGTGATTCATTCGATGCGAAACAGCCATGCAGATCATTTCCAGGCCACCTTGGGAATGCACACGGGCTCGGTGACTTTTCCGCGTCCAAGCCTCGGTGCCTGGGTGAGCTACGGGCTGGGCACCCTCAACCGGAATCTTCCCTCCTTTGTGGTCATCGCGCCGAATCTTCCCTACGCGGGAACCCAGGTATGGGCTTCGGACTTCCTGCCCGGCTGCCATCAGGGCACGCTGGTTTCCCCGGGAACGGAACCGCTTCCCAACATCCAGCCCCGGCAGGGAAAAGCAGCCTTGCAGAGATTGGAACTGGACCTGGCTCAATCCGCCAACCGCACCCACGCCGCCGCGCGTGCAAACGATCCGCTGTTGGATGCGCGCATCCGCTCTCTGGAGACGGCTTTCGGTATGCAGATGGAGGCACCCGAGGCGCTGGATCTTTCCAAGGAATCCGATGCCACCCTGAGTCTGTACGGGCTTCCGCGGGGTGAAACTAAGGGATTCGCATGGCAGTGCCTTGCGGCGCGGAGGCTCATCGAGCGCGGAGTGCGGTTTGTGGAACTCATCGACACGGGTGCCGGGGGAAACTGGGATTCGCACGGCAACATGGCCGACCACGGGCGGCTCGCACTCAATGTCGACCGGGCTATCGCAGGTTTGCTCCGGGACCTGCGTTCGCGCGGTTTGCTCGAGCAGACTCTTGTGGTGTGGACGACGGAGTTCGGGCGCACGCCGTTCAATTCCTCGAGGGACGCCAAGGGACGGGAGCACCACGCCGAGGCGTTTTCCTCGTGGTTGGCGGGGGCCGGCGTAAAGCCGGGAATTACCCATGGGGCCAGCGATGAACACGGGTGTGCGGTGGCCGAGGGGGAGGTGCACATCCACGATTTCCACGCGACGCTTTTGCATCTGATGGGTTTGGACCACGAGGCGCTTACCTTCCGGCATGCCGGCCGGGACTTCCGCCTCACCGATGTGGCGGGAAATGTCGTGCGGGACATTCTCGCATGAGGCGCGAGGTGCGGTAGGGGAGCCGTCTTCTTCGTCTCAACGGTGTCTTGGTTCACTGATTTCGGGCGACGCCGGGTCCGGAGATTAGGCGGAATCACCAGGGGAGGGGTAACTGAGCGGGTTGTGAACGGTCAAAACGCCT
>JBILWF010000123.1:0-6637 GCA_044370075.1 Chthoniobacteraceae bacterium
ATCTCTAGGATGGGTTTGCCGTGGTCCTTCTCCAAACGCTTGCGCCCGGGAATCTCCAGTTTTCGCGAGTTCAACCCGAGTTGGTGCAGGATCGTTGCATGGACATCCGTGACGTAATGGCGGTTTTCCACAGCGTGAAATCCCAGTTCGTCGGTCGCTCCGTGCACGGTTCCTCCGCGGATGCCCCCCCCGGCCATCCAAACGCTAAAGCCGAAAATATGGTGGTCCCGGCCATCGGCGCCCTGCGAGCCCGGGGTGCGTCCAAACTCGGTACCGAACACCACGAGGGTTTCCTCCAGCAACCCGCGTCGCTCCAGATCCGTGAGGAGAGCTCCGATGGGCTGGTCGACGGCCTTTGCGTTGCGTTCGTGATTGGCCTTTAATCCGCTGTGCGCGTCCCATGCGCCTGCCCCCCCGCCGCCGTGTTGGATTTGCACAAACCGCACTCCGCGTTCTACGAGGCGTCGCGCGGCGAGCAGTTGTGTGCCGAAAGCCGCGCTGTGCGGCTGGTCAATGCCGTAAAGGGCGCGCGTTTCGTCGCTTTCCTTGCGGATGTCCATCGTCTCGGGCACGGACATCTGCATGCGGAATGCCAGATCATAGGAGGCCATGCGCGCCGCGAGGGCCGGGTCCGCAGGGTACTGCTCCCCGCGCAGGGCGTTGAGTTGGCGCAGGAGGTCGAGTCCGATTTCGCGGGCGTTTTCCGGGGTATTTGCCGCCGGGCGTCCGAAGTCCAGGGGGTTGAGAGGATCCACCCGCATTGGTACGGCATCGTGGGCTGGCCCCAGGTAGTGGCCGTCGCGGTTGTTCCAATATTCGCGGGCGCCGAGCGAGACGAAGTGAGGCAGATCTTCGTTCAAACTTCCGAGGCCGTAATGCACCCACGCCCCGAGGGTCGGGTAGTTTCCGTCCACCATGTTGCGTCCGGAGTGAAACTCGGTTTGGGCGCCGTGGTTGCTGTCGGTGGTGAACATGGAGCGCACCACGGCTATTTTGTCGCAGTTGGCGGCGATGTGTGGGAACCAGTGGCTGATTTCCATTCCGCTTTGGCCATGGGGGGAGAACCCGACCTGAAGGGGGAAAATTTTGTTTCGCTGGTTGCCGTTGCCGTCCGGAACTACGAGCCTCTCGAGAGCCAGCTTTTTGGGGTCTTGAACGTCCGCAAACGGGGTTTCCGCAATGGTTTTTCCCCCGTATTGGGTGAGCATGGGTTTGGGGTCGAAGCTCTCCATGTGGCTGACGCCGCCGTTCATGAAAAGCCAGATCACCTTTTTTGCTTTTGCGACGCGGTGGGGCAGACCGTCAGGCGGCGCCCACTCCAAGGATTCGCCCGCCGAGGCGTTGGTTTCCCGCGCAAGCAGGGACTGGAGCGCGATGGCTCCCGCACCGGTTCCGATGCGGTGTAGCCAGCTTCTGCGGTTCCAGTTTTTGGGGCCGTTTGGGGGAGAGCTCAATGCGTGCAGATCCATGGCAGTGGTCCTTAGCGGAGGGTGATGAAGTCGTTATGGTTGAGTAAAACCCAGACAAGTTGCGCGCGTGCTGCAGTTTCCGGATCCGGCCCGGTGGAGGCGGTTTTCCATGCCTCGAGCGCGAGCACACTCGCTTCGGCTTCCGCAGGGGTGGGCTGCATTCCGAGCACGTGCCGGAAGGCGGCTTTAACGAATTCTACGGATGATGGCGTTCCGGATTTTGAGAGGGGCACGAACACCAGCGTGGCGATTTTTTTGGAGGCCTCGGCCGAGAGTGCGCCGTTGATGAGGGCGAGCGCTTGTTGCGGGACGATGCTTTGTTCGCGGCGGTAGCATTCCCTGACCATGGGGCCGTCAAAGGTGGTCAGGAAAAGGTTCCTCTCATTGTTGGAATGGTAAAAATAAAGGCTGCGGCGTTTGGAATTTGCCTGCGCATTGGCGGGGATGGGAGGACCGCCGCGGGACCAGTCGATTTCGCCGGAAAGCGTGAGCAGGGCGTCCCGGATGGCTTCCGCCTCCAGACGCACCGGCAGGCGTCTCCAGATGCGCGTGTTGTCCGGGTCTTTGGAAAGTTCCGTCTCCCTGCCACGGGTGGAGGAGCTCATGCGGTAGGTCGCGGAGGTCACAAGGATGCGGTGGATATGCTTGAGGCTCCAGCCGTGTTCCACCAACTCGGCGGCCAGCCAGTCCAACAATTCGGGGTGGGTGGGTGGCGATCCGGCCCGGCCCAGATCGAAAGGCGTGGCAGCGATGTAAAATCCAAAGTGCCGGCCCCAGAGGTGGTTTGCTGCGACCCGCGCGGGAAGCGGGTTTTGAGGATCGCTCACCCACTCGGCAAAAGCCTTGCGGCGGCCGGAACTGGTTTTAGGGAAGGGGACTTCCGGATCGTCTTTGCCTGAACTGAGAAAACGCGTGGGTACCCATTTTGCGCCGGGAAGGGGGCGGAAAGTAGCCGGGGGTCCGGTTTCGGCGGGTGCCGCGGTCCGTGCCTTCTGCAGAGCAGTCTCCGCGGTTTTGAGCTCCTTTTCCGCGGCGTTTTTTTTCTCCGGAGTCGCCTTGCGGAGGGCGGCTTGTTTGAGGGCCACTGTGTGCGCGGCCTGCGCCAGGTTCAGTTCCCGCTCCGCGGCGGGCACGCCCCTGCGCGCGGCGTCGAGTGCCCCGGGATCCGCGGGGTTCCACGCAGCACGGATTGCATCTGTGCGACGGCGGACGCTTTCGAGTTCGGACTCGGATACGCGCAGGGCGAGCCGGGAAAGGTGCAGCGCGGATTCCGCATCTTCCCGGGCGGCACGGGTCTTTTCCCCGGGAGCGGCTTCCTCCGCAGCGCCCGCTTTTTCCAAAGCCTTCTCTTCGCGAGAGACCGCGTTTTGAGCCCTCTCCAGCGCGGACGCAGCGGCGGTGAGGTGCGCTTCGAGGACCCAGGGTTGCCGCTCCGGTTCGGTTGCCTCTGGGGGCAGGGGAACCGGGTGGATGCGCAGGGCGTCTTTGCCAAAGAAGAGGGGGGCGCCTGGTTCGATCGCGCGGGACTTGTCGGGCTTGGACTCCTCCCCGCGCTCAAACCGGTAGGTGGGCACATCCTGTCGTCCGTCAAAAACGCGGGGTATGCCGTTTTTTTCCACATCCACTTCGCCGGGTAGGATGTCCATGCGGACATGGTACGGTTCGAAAACGGCGCGCATCCGGTAAAAGTCGTTTTGCGCGAAGGGGTCGTATTTGTGGTCGTGACACTTCGTGCAGTTCATCGTCAGACCGAGCAGTCCCTTGCCGACGTGTTCGACGGTTTCCTCCATCCAGCTGTTACGGTTGAATAGGAACCAGTTTCGCGCCAGAAAGCCGGTGGCCCGCAGGGCGGAGATGTCGGTGGGAGCGATCTCGTCGGCGGACAGCATCAGGCGCACCATCGTGTCGTAGGGGATGTCGGCATTGAGGGATTCCACCAACCAGTCGCGGAAGTGCCACATGTGCTTTTGGCTGTTGCGATGCTGCGCCCCCAGTCCCCACCCGTCGCTGTAGCGCCAGATGTCCATCCAGTGGCGGCCCCAGCGTTCGCCGTGCCGCGGATCGGCCAGAAGGTGCTCCACGAGGCGCTCGTACCAGTCCTCGCGTTGATCCTCCATCCAACGGCGTGTTTCCCCGGCATCCGGGGGAACCCCAATCAAATCAAAGTGGAGACGCCGCACGAGGACCTCCCTGGGAGCCTCTGGTGCGGCGCGCAGTCCGGAGGGTTCGCGTCGCGCCTCGATAAATGCATCTACCGGGTTTCGCACCCATGCGACGTTGCGAACAGCGGGGACCGGGGGCCTGCTTGGCGGGCGGAACGCCCAGTGCTCGCGAGGATCCCGCTCGGGTTTCTCATCTGAGGGGGCCTTTGCTCCCCCGGCAATCCAGCTCCGAAGAAGGGCGACTTCTTCGGCGTTGAATCGTTCCCCCTCGTGTTGGGGGGGCATCGCCTCACTTTCGTCCGTACTGGTAACCCGCTCCAAAATCAGACTGCGTGCCGCGTCTCCCGGGACGAGAGCCGCACCCGAGTCTCCCCCTTTACGCATCAAGGCGGCCGTATCCAGTCGCAGTTCGCCCTTTTGCTTAAGCGCACCGTGGCAGGCGTAGCAGCGTTTCTGGAGGAGCGGTTTAACTTTTTGCATATAATCAACCTCCGCTCCTGCACAGGGCGTGAGACTGAAAATTCCCAGTAGAACACAAACCACCGCACCGCTCCTTTCCCAAGCGGAACTCAAGCCGCCAGGCACCTCTGGTTTGGAATCCGGTGCAGAAAACCGCAGGGTTTCGTCGAGTTTTGGGTGAGTCATAGGTCAATCCTCGCGCGAATGGGCGGTGTGTCGGAGGTTCGTCACTCCTTTGAATCGGCGTCCGGGATTATCCCATTCGGCCGGTGCGTTTTGCCGTGCTCGTGCCAGGGGCACGCGAAACTGGGCCACTTCCCGATTTTGAAAAGGGGAGAGCAACATGGAGTGAGTCAGGGGGTGAAGTCTGGGCCCTCGCTTTAAAGAGCGAGCGGATTCCTCGAGGAGACGCTCCAGACTGGAAAACCTTAGTGCCTGGTCAGCCTTGCGGCGATCCAAAAACCGATTGCGCCCGGGTCCGGAGGGAAGCGCGCCGGCGGCTTGCGCCCCGGGCCGTTCTTGGATGGGATGGCGCGGATGAAACTCTTTATCTCCCCCCTCCTCCCGGTGGTTGCTGCCGCTTTGATGCAGCCCGCTGGTGCACAGACCCCGGAGCAAAAGCCGGCCGCGGCCCCCGCGTCAGCCCAGCCCGCTCCCGCGGCGGCGCCCGCCCGTCCCCAACCGCCCACCAGGCCCTGGGATGCGCCAACGGCACCCAAATTTGAGCGTCTGGATGGAAAACCCGGAGCGGTTCCCCCGGCGGACAGGGGCGGCGACTACGTGGTCGGCCCCGAATACGTCGCCGCTCCGGAAACAAAACCCATGGAGGGAGTTGCCGAAGGTAAAGTGGAGCAGTTTGTGATAGATTCCAAAGACTGCAAGCGCTTCAACCCCGGGATTGCGCGGAAGGTGTTTGGCACGGTGGATCCGAACAACCCCAAGACGCTTATCGTCGAGACCCACCAGATCGATTACAAGCGGACTATTACTGTTTATATTCCAGCAGGTTATACTCCGGGAACAGAGGCTCCTGTGCTGGTCACTCACGACGGGCCGGGGATGGGCAAGCCCGACAAAAGCCTTCCGCGTATTCTGGACAACCTCATCGCCCAAAAACGGATTCCGGCTCTCGTCGCCGTAATGATCCAAAACGGCGGTGGCGACGCACAGGGACACGAGCGGGGGCGGGAGTACGACACGCTCTCGCCCGAATTCGCTGAGTTCATTCACGAGGAGGTTTTTCCGCTCGTGGAAAAAAACTGCGGCGTAAAGCTCACTAAGGACCCCGAGGGACGCGCCACGATGGGAACGAGTTCGGGGGCGGCAGCTGCCTTCACGATGGTCTGGTACAGGCCTGATTTGTTCCGGCGTGTGGTTTCACTGTCGGGTACGTTCGTCAACCAGCAGTGGCCTTTTAATCCGCAAACCCCTGATGGTGCGTGGGGTTACCACACCACGATCATTCCCCGGAGTGCCCCCAAGCCCCTGCGGATCTGGTTGTGTGTGGGAGACCGGGACAGCCTCAACCCCAACGTCATGCGGGATGACATGCATGACTGGGTGGAAGCCAACCACCGCATGGCCAAGGTCTTGCGGGAAAAAGGCTACGCCTACCAGTACGTGTACTGCCTCAACTCCGGGCACGGCGTGGGCAATGCGCGTCCCCAGCTCCTGCCCCAGGCTCTGGAGTGGGTGTGGAAAAACTACAAGGCTCGCTGAGCCGCCCCGGGACTTCCGCCTGACAGTCGGTCCGCATTCTGCGGCCGCGCGGTTTCCCCCCGGCGCGGGATGCGGAGGTGCCGGAAGTGTCTTGGTCTCGGGCGTCAGGGAGGCAGGCCGGGGGCCCAATCGCGTTTTGCCCCAGTCCGTCCGCGCTAAAAACCGCGTTCGGGCGGGATTCCAGTGCGACGGGAGGGGGGATTCGCCTTACGGGTTGCCGGAGTTATCCGACGTATCGGATGACTCCTCCGCCGGGAGCGCATGCTCGGAGGCTGCCTCCGGGGGCTCCGCGGGTTGTGACTCTTCCGGGTTGACTTCAAGGGGATCCTCGAGAGCCGGTTCCTGCGGCGAGTCCTCCGCACTTTCCGGAGTGCTCTTTTCTGTGCCTGGAGTGGCAACCAGCGGCAGATCCAGTTTGCCATCGGCAAATTCGATCACATGTCCGGTGTGGACGAGGTAGTGAAGGTCGGCGGCGAGCTGCTTTTTGCGCAAATCCAGTTCTGGCGTTGCCGGGGTGGGTGAGGGTACAGGCGCTTCCACCGGGGCCATTTCCGGGGCGGGCTGCTCGGCAGGGGCGTCGGCCTCGGATTTCGCTGCAGCGGTGGATTCAACAGGCTCCGGGGGTTCCGCGGTTTCAGTTGATTTGCGGGATTTCGAGGTGTCCGGCGAAGGATCCGCAGGCGCGGCTTGGATGCCGAGAATTCGCGCCGCGATGTCCCGCTTGGAAATGCGCGGATGTTCTTTGATCAGGGTTAAAAGCGTAGCGGGGCCTTCAGCGAATTCATAGGAGGTCGTCGCCGGTGTCGGGCGGATCGCCGACACATACAA
>JBILWF010000124.1:0-6622 GCA_044370075.1 Chthoniobacteraceae bacterium
GCGCGGGGGCCGCACGCGCCGCGGTTGCTTCCCGGGCCGGCTTGGCTGCCGCCATCGAAAACAGGTCCTCTTCCACCGGTTCCTGCACCCGCCAGAGCGCTTCGCGCCGGTGGGAGGCCAGTCCCTGCAGCGCCCCGGCGCGGGCCAGCGCCCGCAGTTCGTCCCGGTCCAGACCGCCGCGGCGCTGCAGGTCCACCAGCGAGACAAACGGGGATTCGGCGCGGGCTTTTAAAAGCAGTGCCGCGTGCCGCTCACTGAGGGCTCCGATGTGGCTCAATCCAAGGCGCAGCGTGTGGTCGTCCTCCACGGTGCACCGCCACTGCGAGTGGAGCACGGAGGCGGGCCGCACGCGCATGCCGTGGGCCTTGGCGTCCTGAACGAGCGTCGCCGGGGAGTAAAAACCCATGGGCTGGTTGTTGAGCAGGGAGACGTAAAACTCGGCGGCCCGGTGCACCTTCATCCACGCGCTGGCATAGGCGATGAGCGCAAAGCTGATCGCATGCGATTCGGGAAATCCGTACAGCGCAAACGACCGCATGGATTGGAGCACGCGCCCGACGAGTTCCTCGCCATGGCCGCGTTCGTGCATGCGCAGGCGCAGCCGCTCGCACACCCGCTCCATGCGTTCGTGGGAGCGCATGTCGCTGAGGGCGCGGCGCAGTTCCTCCGCCTCGGTTGCGCTAAAGCCGGCGATGACCATGGCAATGCGCAGCAACTGCTCCTGAAAAAGCGCCACCCCGAGCGTGCGCTTCAACACCGGTTCCAAATCCGGATGCAGGTACGTGACCGGTTCCCTGCCGCAGCGGCGCGCGAGATACGGGTGGACCATGTCCCCCTGAATAGGGCCCGGACGGATGAGGGCCACCTCCACCACCACGTCGTAAAAGCAGGCCGGTTTGAGCCGGGGCAGGGTGGCCATTTGGGCGCGGCTCTCGATTTGAAACACGCCGATGGTATCGGCCGCCTGCATGCGGGCGTAGGTTTGCGGGTCGTCCTTGGGGATGGCGGCCCAATCGACCGGGCGGTTGCGCTCGGAGCAGAGTTCCAGCGTGTCCTGCAAAACCGCCATCATGCCCAGGCCGAGCAAATCGACCTTGATGATGCCCAGCTCCTCGCAGTCGTACTTGTCCCACTGCGCCACCACCCGGCCCTCCATCGAGGCACGCTCGAGGGGCACCACCGCCGAGAGCCGGCCCCGGCTCACAATCATGCCCCCGGAGTGCTGCCCCAGATGGCGCGGCAGATGCCGCAGCGCCCCGTACAAGCGCGCCGCCGCCTCAAAGCGCGGATGCGTCCGCGAGAGGCCCGCCTTTTCGAGCTGCTGCTCCAGCGCCAGCGTGTGCGGAAAATCACCGCTGGCAAACAGCGCCGAAAAACGGCTCAGCAGCGCCGGTTCAAACCCGAGGGCCTTGCCGATTTCACGCATCGCACCCCGGCCCCGGAAGGTGATCACATTGGCCGTCATGGCGGCCCCCTCGGGGGCGTAGCGGCGGTACACCTCCTGGATGACTTCCTCGCGCCGCGAACCGCTGGGCAGATCCAGGTCAATGTCCGGCCAGCTGGTGCGTCCCTCGGAAAGAAACCGCTCAAACAACAGATCGCATGCAATCGGGTCGCACGCCGTGATTCCCAGCGCGTAACACACCGCCGAATTGGCCGCTGAACCCCGTCCCTGCACCAGAATGTTGCGGCTCGTACAAAAATTCACCAAATCCCAGACCACCAAAAAATATCCCGAAAACCCCAGACGCCCGATGAGGGTGAGTTCGCGTTCGAGCTGGGCCAGCACCCGTCCGCTCAGATGGGAATACCGCGCCCTGGCCCCGGCCAGGGTGACGGTTCGTAAAAACGATTCCATGCTCTCGCCCGGCGGCACCGGATATTCGGGAAACCCGTACTCGAGATCCCGGAGCGTGAAGGAAAGGGTTTCGGCCAGGCGCACGGTATTGGCTACCGCCTCGGGGGCGTGCGCAAAAAGACGGTGCATTTCCGCGGCGGGCCGCAGGTGGCATTCGGCGTTGGGAGCCAGCGCGCGTCCGGCGGCGTCGAGCGTGGTGTGCAGGCGCATGCAGGTGAAGAGGTCGAGCACTTCGCGCTCCTCGCGCCGCGCGGTGGTGACCCCCCCGGTGGCCAGCGGAGCCAGCGCATGGCGCTCGCACAGCGCGAGCAAGCGCTGGTGCAAAAGCGCCTCCCCCCGCAGCAAATGCCGCTGCATTTCGACGTATACATTCTCCTTTCCAAAGGCCTCGGCGAGCCGTTGCAGGACGGTGTCCGGGGCGGGGGGGCTGCCGTTGGGCTGGGTGTGGGAGGCGGGCTTGTCCCCCGCGCGCAGCGCCCGCAGCAGCGGCCCCTCCCCGTCTCCGGTAAGCGCCACCAGTCCCCCGCTCCATTCGGGCAGTTCGCTCCAGAAAACCGGGGCGCTGCCCTTCGATCCCCGCAGATGGGCGCGGGTCAGCAACTGGCAAAGGTTGCGGTACCCCTGCGCGGAGCGCACCAGCACCGGCAGCACGCTGCCGTCCTCCAGCGTAAGTTCCGCTCCGGTGAGAGGGCGCACCCCGGTCCGGGCCGCGGCCTGGTGCAGGCGCGGGATCCCATACACGCCGTTGCGGTCGGTGAGCGCCAGCGCGGGCAGCCCGAGCTGCGCGGCCTGGTGGATGAGCCGGTCCGGGGGCGAGGCCCCCCGCAAAAAACTAAACGCGCTGCGCGCATGCAGTTCCACGTATCCGCCGGATTCCCGTACTTCTGCGGATTCGGCCCGTGCGCTCATGATGCTGCGGGGCAGGGCGGCCACCAGTCGCCATCGTAACAGCCTTCCACCCACCAGTCCGGCGCGGCGGCGCGCGCCGGGGTGTGGCGGCTGAGCCGGTACAAACCGCCGCCGCGTCCTCCCAGCCATACATCCCACTGTTCGTGTTTCCATGCGGCCTCCTCCCACCAGTCGCCGCTGAGCCGGTAGGGGCCCCGGCTTTCGAGCACGGTTGCCTCCAGCCCCGCCGCGGCAACATGCGCGGGCTGGTGTGCGCGCAGGCACACCCGCGCGGGCAACGGCGGACGGAAGCGCCGCAGGGGAAGCCCCACCGGCGTTCCGTGCAAAAGCGAGGCCCCCGGCGGCAGGGCGGGGGCGGGGGCGGCGGGGCCGCCAAAAAGCACAAGGGGATCCCCCAGCCGCACCACATCCTCCCGGTGGCTGTCCTGCAGGAGCGGAACCCCCACCGCATCCTGCCCGGCCAGGGCCCGCAACCGGGCCAGCGTTTCCCCAAACCGGTTTGGATCCCGCAGGGGGCTTTCAAAAAGCGCCAGCTGCCGGGAGTCGGGCAGGCTCGCTTCAAACTGCAATTGGACGCCGACCACCGCCGCATCGAATTGAAGGGTTTCGAGGTGGGTTTGGAGAATGCGTAAAAGAACGGCCTCCTCGCGGCTGGGCGCGGGGATGATAAAGGCGTGCCCGTGCACGTGTCCGTTTTCGAGGCGCAGCGACAAGCGCATTCCCGCGGCAACCCGCTGGAGCAGGCGCAGGCGCGCACACAGGTGCTCCACCAGCCGGTTGAGCGAAAACAAAAGCGGGGCCACGGTTTCCAGGGGATGTTCCAAATCCAGAGTCTGTTCGAGCGCCTCTTCAAAGCTCTCCAGGCGCAGCACGCTTTCGCGCGTATCCCGGGCGATTTCCCACAGGGGGGCGGCCTCCGGCCCCAGGCGCTCGAGGGCGGCCTGCCGCGGCAACCGCAGCAGATCCCCCAAAACATGCACCCCCCAGTCGTGCAGCTTTTGCCGGAGCGCATCCGAAACGCCCAGCTCCTCAAAGTGCAGCTCCTCGAGAAAGGATTCGGGGTGCTCCACCACACGCACCGGGTCGGCACGGTGCGCCGCGCACAGCGCCAGGGCTGCCCGCGGTGCGATGCCCATCCGTGCGTGCGCGCCTTCGCGCAGGCGCAGGTTCTCGAGCGCCCCCCGCGCCCAGACTTCCCATCCGGCGATTCGCACCCCGCGCAAATCCAGCACCCACACCGCGGACGCACGCTTTTCAACGCGCGGACACAGCGTTTCACAAAATTCCCGCAACCGGCCCTCGAGCCGGATTTCGGCGGCAGCGCAGGCGTGCAGCAGGCGCAGGGTGGGCTCGCGGGCGACGGCCTGCGAACCGCTCATGCCCGGGGTGATCCCGCGGTGCCGCGCGGCGGTGTTAACTTCCAGCAGCAGGCTTTTGGGGGAGCGCGGATCGACCAGAGCCACCGCGCCCGGCGAGCCCGGCGTGCTTTTACCGCGCGCACGCGCCGGGCCTCCGGCGGGGGAGTGCGTTTTTTTGGGGCTCGCGGTGTCCGCGGGCCCGCCTGCGCCGCCTGCGCTCTGGCACAGCACCGCTTGAAGACGGAACTGGGGCAGCACGAGGGCGGCGTAGCGCAGCGAGTCGGACATGATTATGCAGTTATGCGGTTTTGAGCTGTGTGCCCGGGTGGTGCAGGTGTCCGGAGGGGGGCGGGGTGTCGTACCCGCGGGATTGGGGGATACGGCCCCGAACAAACACATGCACGGGGGCTTGGGCGCGCAGGGCGAGGCGGGGGCGTTCCAGCGCGTCGAGCGTCCAGTTTTCGTCCGCCCTTATCCTTACCCGTACTCCTTCCACCAGGGGGCTGCGGCTGAGCACCAGCAGGCTGCCGCCTTGCCGGGCAAGCAGCCGGTGAAACCGGTGCCAGTGGGTGCCGCAAAGGCCGCGCAAGGAGGCGGGGGCCATGCCTTGTAAATCAAGCAGGACCCAGGAGCAATTACCGTCGCGTAACAGAAGGTCGGCCGCCTTGACGGCCATCAGTGCGCTGCGGCAGCGCACCCACAGCAGGCGCTGAAGGTGGTGGGGGCACCACGCGTCCACGTCCAGCGAGTTGCCCGCGTCCACCCAGGCACCCAGCCATCCGGCGCGGGAAAAACTTTCCAGCACCCCCTCCAGCACCAAATGCGTGGCGGCGAGGCCGCCGCAGATTTCGGTGATTTCGCCCGGGCGTATTCCGCCGGTTTGGGCGTCCCACGCCGGCAAGCCGGTGGGCAGCGGCACGGGGGCGGGCGGGGGCTGTGCTGCGGGCAGCGCGTGCTGGAAGCGTTCCGCCAGCAGGCTGCGCAGTTCCTCCAGTACCGGCGAGGGGGTGCAGGGCGCTGCAATCAGGGAGGGGCGTGCTGCCGGGGCGTGCCCGGGCGGGGTGTCTGCGGCGTGTGCCCCCCTGGAGCGGCTGTGGGTTGGGAAAACGGCCGGCGCGTTCACGGGGTGCCTCCTTGCCGCACCAGGCCCCGGAAGACGCCGGCGATGCGGATGCTGTGGGCGGGGAAAACCAGGTCGGCGTAGGCGGGGTTGCTGGCGCGCAGCAGCACGTGCTGGGCTTGGTGGGGGGGCACGTTTTTGCCGCGGCTTTGCCAGAAAATGTGTTTAAGCGTGGCGTCGCAGTCTCCGCCGGCTCCGGTGGCGACGGCGGCGACAATTTCCCCCGCATGCGCTTCCACGCCGGGGCGCAGCAGCACAAGGTCCCCTTCGAGAATGCCGTCGCCCGTCATCGAATCGCCTTTGATGCGCAGCAGAAAATCCCCCGGCTTGGAGCGCAGCACGGCGTCCACACCCACCGATTCAATTTCGTTTTGGGCGATGACCTCCTCCAGCGGACCGGCGGGAATGGCGCCCAGAATGGGCAACTGGCGCAGGTAGGGGTAGGGCGTGGCCGCGTGCAGAACACGGGAAACATGGGCGGACGCCGTGGATTCCGAAGCCGGGGACCCCAGCAGGCGTCCCTTGGGCGTGGAAACCACCAGGCGCTGGCGCCCCCGCACGCCGCCGCCCTGGATTTCGACCACTCCGAGCCGTTCCATGCGCTCGAGGGTCGGTCCGAGGCCGCTTTGGGTTTTGAGTCCGAGTTCCCGCAGCAAATCGGATACAAAGTTGGGTTTGCGTTCGGCTTCGCGGCGCAGCACCGCGTCCAGAACACGGCGCTGCGCGGCGGACAGGGAAGAGAGAGGAGGTCGCGGCATTCTATAGTCTTTATAAACGATGAAACGACCGATGGCAAGTTTTCCGACGCACACCCCTCCATGGCGCGTGTGCCTGCCCTTGCCGCTCCGGTCCCGGCGGGTTTGATCGCGTTGGACTTTGGCGGGGGCGTGATAGGGTTTGGGTAGTGGAAACGCAGCCTCCCGATTGGATTGAACCGCCCGTGGTGTTGGCGCGTTTTGCGCGTTTGCAGGATGCGCGGGAAGCCGGGCTGGTGATGGCCGCGGCGGGCATCGCGTATGGTATTGTACGGGAAGGACAGGAGTGGGTGGTGCAGGTGGAATCCACGCAGGAGGCGGCGGCCGGGCGGGAATGGAGCCTGTACGAGGGGGCCAACCCGGGGGCGTCCGGGGTCGAACCGCAGGCGGCGTCTTCTGTACGCGGGCCGGTGTCGATGGGATCGCTCTGGGGGGTGGCGTGTTGGATGGTGTTTTTTGCCGTGGTGCAGGCCGAGCGGGAGCCCGCCTGGCGGGAGACGGGGGTTTTGTCGGGGGGGCGTATTTGGGAGCAGGGGCAGTGGTGGCGGGTGGTCACGGCGTTGACCCTGCATGCGAACGTGGCGCATGTGCTGGCGAATCTGGCCAGCGGGCTGTGGTTTGT
>JBILWF010000125.1:0-6620 GCA_044370075.1 Chthoniobacteraceae bacterium
CTTGCGCGCAAAAAACGGCCGCACATCGGAGGCATTCCGGCGAGCCATCGGGCTGGACTGAGTGGCGTCGGTTTTGAGTCTCCGCAATCGCCGGGAAATCAGTGTGACGGAGTGTCCGGAGTTGGTGTCTGCGAGACTGAACATGGTCCGGGACCAAGGTGCCGCAGCGTAAATTCAGCATACATGGGCACAGCGGCAGACGTCCGCCGTATACACCGGGCGCACCCGCGGGAGCGCTGGATTCGCAACCGCCCCGGTAGTCGCGCCGCCGCCTACGCGAGCACCGGTTGGATGACCTTCCCGTGCACGTCAGTGAGTCGGAAGTCGCGGCCTTGGAAACGTGTGGTCAAGCGCAGGTGATCGATCCCGAGCAAGTGCAGCATCGTGGCGTGCAGATCGTGAACCGCGACGGGGTTTTCGACCGCGGAATACCCGAGTTCATCGGTGGCACCGTACGTGATCCCCGGTTTGATGCCGCCGCCCGCCATCCAGATGCTGAAGCCGTGGTTGTGATGGTCACGCCCGTTACCCTGGCTCATCGGGGTACGCCCGAATTCGCCCGCCCAGACGATAAGCGTTTCGTGCAGCATACCGCGCTGCTTGAGGTCGGTGATGAGTGCCATGCAGGCGCGGTCGATCTCGCCGGCTTTGAGGGCGATGCCGTCCTTGATTCCGCCGTGATGGTCCCAGTCCTTGTGATAAAGCTGGATGAAACGAACGCCCCGTTCGGCAAGGCGGCGGGCGAGCAGACAGTTGGACGCAAAGCTCCCGTCCCCCGGCGCGCACCCGTACAGCTTGAGGATGCTCTCAGGCTCCTTCGCGACATCCATGAGTTCGGGCACGCTGTTTTGCATTTGAAACGCCATTTCATACTGCGCGATGCGCGTGGCGATCTCGGGATCATCCACCACCGTGTCGTGCGCGGCATTGAGCGCATTGACCGTGTCGACCACGTCCTTCTGCTGGGCGTCGCTCACACCCTTGGGGGTGGTCAGATACAAAACCGGATCCCCTTTCCCGCGCAGATGCACCCCCTGAAAACGGCTCGGAAGAAAGCCGCTGGCCCACTGGCGCGCAGCGATCGGTTGGTTCTGCCCGCCCTGCCCCAGGGAAGTAAGCACGACAAACCCGGGCAGGTCGGTGGATTCCGTGCCGAGCCCGTAGGTGATCCACGCGCCCATCGAAGGCCTGCCCGCGATCTGCGAACCGGTGTTCATGAACATGTGGGCCGGATCGTGGTTGATTGCGTCGCTGTGCATTGAGCGCACGAGACAGATTTCGTCCATCACCGATCCGATGAGGGGAAAGAGCTCACAGATTTCGGTTCCGCTCTGCCCGAAAGCCTTGAAGGGATGTTGCGGACCGAAACAGGTCAGCGGGCGCCCCTGCAACTGGGCAATCTGCTTGCCCTTGGTCATGCTCTCGGGCATCGGCTGCCCGTTCATCTCGGTCAGCTTGGGTTTGGGATCAAATGTCTCCAGATGCGAGGGGCCGCCCGCCATGCTGAGATAAATCACGCGTTTGGCTTTGCGTGGAAAATGCAGCGGTTGGACCGCGCCGGGCCAGCGATCGTCTTTTTTTGCGCCCGCGGCGCGGGAGTCCCGTCCGGCCAGAAGCGCCGTGAGCGCCATGGCGCCGACGCCAGCCGAACCGCGGCCGAGAAAGGTGCGGCGCGTCATTTGTTGCAACCGGTACTGCTGGAGTTCGCTGAAGAGGTTCATGGTACAAAAAAGGTTGGTTCGGGGGAGGGACGGCTACGAGCGGGTGATGGTTTCGTGCAGGTTCAAAAGAACGCGTGCGACGCTGGTCCATGCTGCCAGTTCGGGGGTGGGCGCCCCGCCGGGCACCTCGGAAATGCCCACCTTCAGCAGGGTGTCTGCCTGCTGAGGCGCGTCTTGGAACTGTACCAGATGGGTACCCGCCAGCTTCGAGAGCTGCTGTTTCTCCGCGGTTGAAGGCGCGCGCTGCAAGACGTTGCGGAACGCCCACTCGATGCGCTGATCCGCGGTCGTCCCACCCTCCTTCACAATGCGGACCGCCAGATTGCGCGCGGCTTCCACATAGGTCGGGTCGTTGAGCAAAACCAGTGCCTGCTGCGGGATGTTGGAGCGGGCGCGCTCCGCGGCGCATTCCTCGCGGGTGGGTGCGTCGAAGGCGATCATGCTCGGGTGTACGAACGAGCGTTGCCACCAGGTGTAGAGACCGCGCCGAAACTGGTGCGGGCCGTTGTCGTGCTCGTAGTTGCGGCGGGGAAAGTTGAGGTTCTCCCAGTATCCCTCGGGCTGGTACGGTTTGACGCTGGGGCCTCCGATGGTTTTAACGAGCAGACCCGCGCTCTGCAGCGCGTTGTCCCGCACCAGTTCGGCATCCAGGCGCCACCGTCCCTGGCGCGCCCATTCGCGGTTGAGGGGGTCGCGCGCGGCGAGTTCCTTGCTGGCAATGGAGGTTTGACGGTAGGCGCGGCTCGTGAGCAGCAAGCGCACCATGTGTTTGACATCCCAGCCGCTATCCATGAATTCACACGCGAGCCAGTCGAGCAGTTCCCCGTGCACGGGCGCGTCGCCCTGAGAGCCGAGGTCGTCGAGCACCTTGCTCAGACCCATGCCAAAGAACTGCTTCCAGAGCCGGTTGACGAACACGCGGGCGGTGAGGGGGTTTTCCTTGGAAACCAGCCAGTTGGCCAGATCCATGCGGGTCAGCTTGCGGCCGTCCTCCGGGGGTTTGACAAAGAAGGAGGGCAGCGCCGGGGCCACCACTTCGCCACTTTCGTTCTGCCAGTCTCCCCGGGGCAGAATGCGCACCACCCGCTTGTTGTCGGTGTGCACCGATACGATGCACTTGGGCAGCGCTTCGACGAAGGCGGTGAGGGCCGCGTCTTCCCTCGCAATTTCACGACGTTTGCCAAGCAGCGCGGGATGCGTCTCGCGAATGTGCGCGGTGAGCGCCGCCTTGTGCTGGGCGTTCCGCTTCTCGGCCGAGACCTCGACGATCTTCCGGATGTTTTCCGGATAGAGCAGGCGCGGGGCGCGCGCCATGCCCTCGGCCTGCGTCGCCGAGAGGCGTGCTTTGCCAAGAATCTTGCCCGCCGCGTTCGAGAACCGAATCTGGACCGTCAGGACGCTGTTGGCGGGAACCGCCTCCATCAACTCCAGATACAGCTCGGGGGTGGCATCGGACTTGGCCGGAGGCGACCATCCGCTCTGCGGCTGCTTGCCCGCATGGTCAGCCACCTGTTTGCCAGGAAACTCCTTTTGCTCCTCCGAAGCCGACGAATCCAACACGCCAATCTGCCTGCCCTGACTGAGCACAGTAACCTTGTGGATCACAAAGTTCGCAGAGCGCGTCGTGAATTTCTGCTTGGAGTCCCTGAGCCCCTCGCTCGCAACCGCCTCCAACCGGAATCCCTGCGTGGGCGCGCCCTCCGGGGTTTTTACGGTGAGACTGATCACATCCTCCACATGGGCGGATTCGGGCGCGACCACCGCAAAGCCGTCGGGGTCCGCGCTGAGCTTGGACTTTTTGTCCGAGACCATTTTTTCGGCGGGCAGCAAATTCCACGAGGTTTGCGGTGCGCCGCCGGCGAGGGATGCCTCCCAGGCGGGGAGCAGTTTCTCAAGTTCCTGCGCGTTGTTGAGTGAATCGCGCAGCGCGGCCAGTCGCGCCTTCCAGTCGGCGAGCTTTTTCTCCTCTTCCGGCGCCGGCACAGGCATGCCGGGCTCGCGCTTGGCGACGATGCCCTCGCTGATGTCGGCGAAAAAGGCGCCCATCGTGTAAAAGTCGCGCGTGGAAATCGGATCGAACTTGTGATCGTGGCACTGCGCGCACCCGATGGTTTGCGCGAGCCACACGGTCCCCACCGCGCGCACGCGATCGGTGAGCATGCGGGCCTCATAGTCTTTGGGTTGGGCGCCGCCCTCCTCGGTGGAGAGCAGCAGGCGGTTGAATGCCGAACCCACTTTCTGCTCCGTGGTCGCATCGGGCAGAAGATCGCCCGCGATTTGTTCGCGGGTGAACACATCGAAACGTTTGTTGCTGTTGAAGGAGCGAATGACGTAGTCGCGGTAGGGCCAGATATTTCGCGGCGTGTCAGAATGATATCCGATGGTATCTGCAAAACGCACCACATCGAGCCACGGAATGGCCATGCGTTCCCCGTAATGGGGTGAGGCCAGCAGGGTGTCCACGAGGCGCGTGTAGGCTTCGGGGGACACATCCTTTTCGAATGCAGCGACTTCGGCCATAGAGGGAGGCAGTCCCGTGACATCAAAAAACAGGCGCCGTATCAGGGTGCGTTTGTCCGCCTCGGCGGCGAACTGCATGCCTACCGTGGCATGCCGCTGCGCGATGAAAGCGTCCACGGGGTGCTGCTGCGCGGGCACCGCCGCCTTAACCGGTGGCGTGTAAGACCAGTGCAATTCGTAGGGAGCTCCTTGGCGGATCCACTCGTCCAAGAGCGCCTTTTGTTCCGGAGTGAGCTTTTTTCCATCCTTGGGAGGCGGCATCACTTCGTCCGGATCGCTCGAATGAATGCGCCGGTGCATTTCGCTTTTGGTGAGGTCGCCGGGCACGATGGCGCGAACCCCGTCTTTTTCCGCGAAAGCACCCTCGCGCTGGTCAAGGCGGCGGTCGGCCTTGCGGGACTTCTGGTCGAACCCGTGGCACTGAAAACAGTTGTCCGCGAGGATCGGACGGATGTCCTGATTAAACCGGATGGGCTTGGACGTTTTCGAATCGACCGCGGCGGCGGCGGGTCCGGGGCAGATCCCCCAAAGGACGAGACCCGCGGATGCAACGGCAAGCGGACTGAGACGGGCGTGTGCACTCATAATGGCTTGTGTGTGAAAGGAGATTTGACCGCAGAAGCGGATGGGAGCGACCGGGGAAACGTTTGGATGCGCAAAAACTGCGCTCCGGCAATATCCGCCGGAGGGCGGATCAGGCGGTGAGGGATGCGGCGAGATCCGGCTGCGGGCGGCCCTCGACGCCCGGGCGGAAAAAGACGGCCACATTGCCGACGATTTGGACCAGCGCGCTGCCGGTCTGAGTGGCCAGATCCGGGGCGATGGTTTTACGGTCCTCCTTGCAGCCCGCGAAACGGACCTTCACCAACTCATGACTGTGCAGCGCTGCGTGGAGGGACTCGACAACGCCCGGCGTGATTCCGGCGTGCCCCACCCGCACGGAGGCTTCCAGAGTTTGAGCACGCGATTTGAGCGCCCGTTTTTGAGCGGCATTCAGGAGGGGGGTGATAGACATGACGTTACTTCGGAGGGTTCTCCTCGATGAGCCCCTTTTTCAACAGCTTCTGAAGCTTGGGGGAAATCACCATCGCGCAGTACCCATTGCGCGTGCCGTTGAGGTTGTAGTAGTTCTGGTGATAGTCCTCGGCCTTGAAGAACGGAGCCATCGGAACAATCTCGGTTACGATCGGATCCTTGAAGTCTTTCTGGGCCGCAGTCTTGGATTTTTCCGAAGCGGTTTTCTGCGCCTCGTTTTCATAGAAGATCACCGAGCGGTACTGGGTTCCGATGTCGGCCCCTTGGCGATTGAGGGTGGTCGGGTCGTGCGCAGCCCAGAACAGGTCGAGCAACTTTTCAAACGAGACGACGGAGGGATTGAACTCGATTTGCACCACTTCGGCGTGTCCGGTTGTGCCCGTGCAAACCTGCTTGTAGGTAGGGTTGGGCACCGCACCCCCCGCATACCCGCTGGCGACGCTCTCCACGCCCTTGATGCGTTGAAACACGGCTTCGATGCACCAGAAACAGCCGCCGCCGAAGGTGATCTTCTCCCTGGGCCCCTTGGAGGCCGCCGGGGTTTGGGTGGATTCCGCGGCCGAAACAGTCATGGCCAGAAGACAGAGCAGAAGGGTGGGGAGGAGCATTTTCATACCGAGTAAGAAAACCGTACCGGAAGGGCGGGATTAGGAAAAGACTTCTCGGGGGGAAGCTCCGCGGCTCAAGCCAGGGCGGGAATGGTCAGCGGGCCCAGCGGCATCACGGCGACGCGCACGCGCGGCGAGGCGCCCGGGGACGCCGCATCGGGAAGGCGGGAGCGCAGCGAATCGGCCAGTTCGCGCAGGGTACGGGCGGGATCCGCTGTGTGTTCGGTGCGGGTGGCGCGCTGCTGGGCGGGGGTGAGATGCGAGTGCAAAATGACTCGGGCTTTTTCGAGGCACTGGAGCAGGGTTTGAACCTGCCACTGGTCGTGGCGCGTGGAATCGGAGGCAAGAATGGCCCGGTGCAGGGCGTCGCTCGGGCGCGGATCTTCGAGGATTTTGCGAAACTCGCCTTCGTCAGGAAGGCCTCCCGCGCAGCGGCTCACGCTCAGGATGACGCCGCCGGGTTCGACGATGCGCGCAGCAGCCGCAATGCCCTTCACGGTCTGGTAGAAGTTTTGATCCAGGGGCGCTCCCGCATTGGTGGTCACCACGATCGGGAAGGGCCCCTCAACCCCAGTCAGCGCCTCCCGCATCGCGGCGACGCAGCCTGCGTCGTGGGCGGCCCCAACCGAACCCGCGTAGAAACCGGTGATGGCCTTGGCCCGGTTGAGGGTCACGTTGACGATGAAATGCGGGGGGCAAAGTGCCGTCATCTCGCGCGTTAGCTTTTGCAGGGGGT
>JBILWF010000126.1:0-6615 GCA_044370075.1 Chthoniobacteraceae bacterium
GAGGCATCCTGCAGCCACGTCATGGGTTTGCTGGCTGCCAGTTACCAGCGCCGCCGCGAACCGGTTCCCGGCGATGATGAAATTTAGGAGATTTTCAAAAGCCCCGGGGATTCCCTTTCATGCATCTGCCGCATGGGGGGAGCCCAACGAACCATGAAATTTCGCAAACACTCCGAACCCGTGACGGTGGCGTTTCAAATAGCGCCCATGGTGGACATCCTGCTGGTGCTGCTGTGTTTTTTCATCATCACCTGGAGCATGGCCCGCAAGGAGAACGATTTGGAGGTGCGGGTGCCGGCCGCCCAGGAAGGCAGGGAAAGCAATGAGGTGGTGAACCGTACGGTTCTGAATGTACGCAAGGACGGCACCATTACTTGGGACCGCAAACAGATCACCCGCGCCGCCCTCCTCGAACGGCTCAAAGAGCTGGCCACCTTGTATCCGGACTACGCCATCATTCTGCGCGGGGATGTAAAAACGGATTATGAGAAAATCGTGGAGGTGCTGGATACGTGCAGGCAGGCAGGCATTTGGAATGTGGCTTTTGCCACCTCCAAACCCAACGAGAATCCGCTGTAACGCCATGCGAAAGGTTGCCGGCGCCCTCAGCAAGACTCTGGCGATCGCAGGAGGCCTCCTCTTCGCCCTCCGGCCGGTTCCGGCGCCCGGCGCCCCGAGCACGACACCTCCCAAGGTGGTTCCGGTCAATCCCGTCCCCCAGGTCATCCGCGTAAGCCCCCCCAAAAACGCAAAACCCGTCCCTCCGGCAGACCCTCCCGCGCCCGCGCCCGCCAAGCCTGCTCCCAGAGAGAAGGAACCCGCCTCCGGCGGCACGGACCCGGCTCCCGTTGCCCCGCCGGCCACGCAGGCTCCGGCTTCCCCGGCTCCCCCCTCTGCGCCCGCTCCCGTGCCGGATTTTCGCAACGAACCGCCCCCGCTGGTCAACGGCGTTCCCCGCAACCAGCCCGGTGCCTTCCTTCTCTCCGAAGAGCGCAAATATCTCGGGGTGGCTGATGCGCTCTTCAACAAGGAGCAATGGGAGGCCGCCTCCGCCGAATACCGCAATTTTATCCAGGCTTTTCCCAAAAGCGCGGATGTGCCGGCGGCTTATTACAGGCTGGCAGAGTCCCAGCGCAAACTCAACAACCTGAACGCAGCGCGCGTTTTGTACGAAAAAGTCACCCAGCTCCCGCCTCCTGTCCCATTCGGGGGCGTGGCTGCTTACCGTCTGGCGGAGTACGAATTTAAAGACGGCGATTATTCCAAGGCCTACGCCCATTATAAAAGGGCCGCCCAGGAGATACCGGCTCCCCCCGAACTCAAACAGAGCGCGCAGTTTTTCGCCGCCCGTTCCCTCCATCTCGGGGGGCGCGGCGTGGACGCGCGGGCCGCCTACAAAACCCTCGCGGAGGCGGCCGAGGATCATCCCTTCAAAGAGGCGAGCCAGTTCCATTTCGCGGTTCTCACCAAGGAAGCAGGCCGGGGGGAGGAGGCGCTTCCACGCTTTGAAACGCTCGCAGCCGGGGCCAAGACGCCCGCCATCCGCTCCGAGTCGCTGGTGCGGGCCGCCCTCATCCGCGTGGAAGCCGGCGTTGCGGGCTCCCCGCAGAAGACCCGGGAAAAAGCGCAGGCCGACGCAGCCGAGGGACTCAAAGCGGTCGAAAAAGCCCTCGCAACTCCCGGAACGGAACCGTGGCATGCCGCCCTCCAAGTCGGCGCCCTGCGCGCCTACGTCACGCTGGGTGTCCCTCAGAAAATCATCGAAACTTTTCCCCTCGCGGAACCCACCATTGAACCGGCCCAACTCCCCGAGGCGCTCCTGCTCCTGGCCGGCGCCCAGCGCCAGCTCAAACAGTATCAGCCCGCCGTGGAAACCTTCGAACGCGTGATCCGCCTTGCCCCCGATTCCCCGGCCGCGGCCGCAGCCCGCTATGAGCGGCTGGCCTGCCTCTACAACCTGGAAAGCCCCGCCCTGCCGCAGGAAGTGGACAAATTCCTCGCCCTCCAGCCAAAGCCCGCCGAGCGGGACAAGGCCATTCTAATGAAGGCTGAATCCGCGCGCCTGAAGGAGGATTATCCCGCCGCCGCCGCCGCGTATTCCCTGGCGGTGAAGTCCAAGGAACTCAGTTCCGAGCGCAGACAGGAAGCGCTCTTGCGCTGGTCCGAATGCGCCGTCCTCATGGGCGACATCCAGCAGACGCTGGCGGCCACCACGCAGATTCTGGCGGCCTCCCCCCCTTCGCCCCACGCAGCCACCGCCCTTTTCTGGCGCGCCGAAATGCAGCGCCGCGCCAAGGCTCCCGCCGAGGCGGAAAAGGACTACACGGAACTCGTCGCAAAACACCCGGGATCGCCGGATCGCGAGACGGCCCTGCTCCAGTTGGTCGCCCTTACCGGGGCCCGGAACGACACCAAAGCCATGGCCGGTTTTTACGAGAAAATTCTCGCCGAGTATCCGAAGAGTTCCGCCGCCGCGGAGGCCAACCACTGGGTGGCCCGTGTCGCTTACGAGAGCGGGGATTATGCCAGGGCGGCCGTGCACTTCAGCCGGGCCAAAACGCTCAACGCCGAGCGCTATTTTGAATCCGACAGTCTTGCCGCCATCTACTGCGCCTACCACCTTCAGGCAGCCGATGATTTCTGGCAGCGCGTGCAGGAATACGCCCCCAAGGGCAAGGCGCGCGTGCCTTCAGACATGCTGCGCTGGTGTGCTCACCAGTATCTGGAAGCCAAGGCGCCCGCCAAGGCGGAGCCCGCCCTCAAAATGCTGGTGACCGCGGAGGATGCCGCCGAGAAAGACCATCTCCAGCTGGCGCAGGTCTGCTTCGAGCTCGGGAATTTTTCCGGAGCGGAGGCCGCGCTGGAACCCTATATCAAACGTGTCGAACATCCGAGTTTGAAGGCCCGCGGCCTGCTTTTGCGGGCGCAGTCCGAACTGGGGCGCGGCGCCCATGACACCGCCCAGAAAACCGTGGAACAGATCCTTCAGTTGCAGCCCGAGGGTGCGCTTAACGGAGAGGCGCGCATTTTAGTGGGTGACATTCTTGCCTCGAAAAAAGAATGGGAGTCCGCGGCCAAGGCATTCTCCGCTGTGGCTGTTGTCGTGGACGACGAGCGGTTGACGCCAACCGCGCTCCAAAAAGCCGTGCAAGCCTACCGTTCCGCCGGAAAGGAAAAGGAAGCATCCCTCCAGTTTAACAAACTTCAAAGCCGTTTCCCGGAGTGGGTTAGTTCCCACGGCCTCAAATAAACCGTCTTTTTAAAACTCCATTTCTCTGGTGAACTCTTCACCGAAGATCCCCGCCTGGGCCAACCCCCCACCCTCATGAATCCCCCGCTTACCCCTCCAAAAACCCTCGCTTTCCTCACCGGCCTCCTCGTTGCCTCCGGCGCGTGGAATTCTCACGCCGCGGACTGGCCCCGGTGGCGCGGAGCCGATTTCGACGACCTCTCCAAGGAAACTGGTCTCCTCAAACAATGGCCGGAAACCGGACCGAGAAAAGTCTGGTCCACCAACGAGGCCGGGCTCGGATACTCGGGATTTTCCGTCTCCCGGGGAACGCTTTACACCATGGGCCTGAAGGAGGACACCGAATACCTCATGGCCCTTGACGAGGCTTCTGGAAAAACGAAATGGAGCGTTCCCGTCGGTCCGGTCTACACCAACAAATGGGGTGACGGCCCCCGAGGAACTCCCACAGTGGACGGAGATCGCGTCTATGCGCTGAGCGGGCAGGGGTATTTGATTTGCGTTTCCGCCGCGGATGGAAAAGCGATTTGGAATGCCGCGCTGAAGGACTTTGGCGGGAAGGTCCCCGGCTGGGGTTACACCGAAAGTGTTCTTGTAGATGGAAACCGCGTGGTGTGTCTCCCCGGGGGCGCTCAGGGCGCCCTGCTGGCGCTTGACAAAATGACCGGCAAAAAACTGTGGCAGTCCGCGGAGTGGACCGATGGCGCCCAGTACTCCTCTGCGATTGCGGTCACGCACAATGGCGTGCGCCAGTACATTGCGCTCACCATGCAGAATGTGGGTGCCGTGGACGCCGAGACCGGAAAGAAACTGTGGCTTTCGCCGTGGCCCGGCCGCACGGCGGTGATTCCCACGCCGATCTTCCACGGCGGCGACGTGTTTGTTGCCAGCGGGTATGGCGTGGGATGCAAACAGGTCCGTGTCGATGCACGCAACGCCGTGAATGACACGTGGACCAACACGAACATGGTCAACCACCACGGGGGCGTGATTCTCAAGGACGGCTACCTCTACGGCTACTCGGACAAAGCGGGCTGGAGCTGTTTGGATTGGAAGACCGGCGAGGTCAAGTGGGCGGAGAAAAAGCTCGGCAAGGGCGCCATCCACGGCGCGGACGGCATGTTTTATCTCCTCGAAGAAACCAGCGGGACCGTGGCACTCATCGAGGCGTCACCCGACGCGTGGAAGGAACACTCCCGCTTCAAGCTGGATCCGCAAACAACCCAGCGCAAACCGGATGGACGCATCTGGACACATCCGGTGGTAAGCAACGGAAAACTTTATCTCCGCGATCAGGAGTGGATCCATTGCTACGACGTGCGCGCGAATCCGTAGTGCTTGCCTGCCTTAGCCGCCGCCAACTCCGCCGCCTGTCCGTCACATCCAACCAGGCGGCATCCTCCGTTTACCGGCATTGGTTCAAAGCGAAACACTCCGGTAATTCGTGCAACGGAAAACCCGGATTTGCCTCAGGGGCTGGCCCCGCCGCTGCAGTTCGTAGAGCGCCACCATCTCTGCCGATTCAAACCCGCTCTGAATCGCACTGGGCGGCACGCCCTCTGCATTGGTGGTCACGTAAAGGGCTGTGCGGCCGTGAAACGGATTGTAGCCGCCCTCCTCAGAGAACAGCGGATCCCGCGGTTTCTGGCCGGGCCTGAGCGGCAGAAACTCATCGTACCGCGGCCAGAATGAGAACTGATTTTCGATGTTCTGCGACTCGATGATGTAGACGGGCGGATGCCCCGGCCCTTCCACCGGCCTTCCGGGCAGATAAAAGCCCAGAATGGCGGCGGTCCCGTAGCTGTTGCCGATAAGAAATACGGGCCTTCCGGTTTCCTGCTCGATCTGTTCCCGCAGACTTTGGACTGCCTCCGCCGTCGACTGCCAGCCCCTCAAACGCGTCGACGGATCGCGAGCTGCACGTAGAAGGCCCGCCTTGCGGAGCAAATCCGTGTCCAGAATTAGCGTGCTCATCACCAAACCCACTCCAAAGCTCACGCCGGCGTACCGCCGCACGCCGCGCGATTGCATCGCACGCGGCAACCAGTGAGCCACCGCTAAAATTCCGAGCGAAAGCATCGCCGGAGCGGTCCAGTTGGCCTCTCCCGCCTTCTTGAAGGAGAGCAAAAAATACATCAGCAGGAGAGGCACGGAAAACGCCGTCAGGAAACGCGGCTTGAAATGATCCTTTGTCAGGCGGCATCCGGCGCGCAGCCCGACCAGCAGGCCCCCGAAAATACCCGGAGAATACACCCCCAAATGCAGTGCCAGAAAAACCAGCGGTTCCGTCAAAGAAAGGCGGAAAGGCGAGTTCAACCCTCCGCGTTGGGACACATGTGTCAGGGTGATCCACGCGTGTTGCGCGTTCCAAATTAGAGGAGGCAGCAAAAAAATAACGAACACCAAAAGTAAACTCCAGATGCCCGGTTGCCGGAAATTCCGGCGCAAACGCCCGGAAGATGACAAAATCCACACAATGGAAATCAACTGCATCGCGTTGGTCCATTTGCACAAAAAACCAAGTCCAACGAGCGCTCCCGTCACCGGCCACCACGCCGACCACCCGGGATCCAGAGGATCCGGATCGTCCGGAGCAGGGATGCGTTCCAACGCCCGCCAGAACGTGTACATCGCCGCCGCCCAAAAAAAGATCGAGAGCGGATCGATCGTCATCAAAACGCTGCCCACATTGAGAATCGGCAGGCAGCTGAGGGTAACCAGTGTCCACAGGCCCACGGATTCCGAAAACATTCTCCGCGCGAGTGCGAACAAAATCAGACTGCTGCCGGCGGACAAAATCGGGGAGAAAAATCGAATTCCAAATGAATGATCACCAAACAAATGCGTCCCAATCCAAATCGCCGCGGCAACGCCCGGACCCTTGCTGAAGTAACAAATGTCGGGATGCTTGCTCCACAGAAAGTAATAGGCCTCATCCGGCGCCAGTTCGATGGAGGAGGCCACCCACAGACGCAGCACGGTCAGGGCGGCAAGGGCGGCAAACAGCCAGGTTTTCGGAGTCATGAGATAGGCAAGGGAGCCGGGCGCGGATCCAGAATAGCCCCGGCTTGGTGAAAGGGAGTGACTCCGCGGCGGGCCGCCTTGCGGCCTGCAAGCAAAAGCAAACGCGTAAGAATGAAACCAAGGATTAGCGACGCGACGACATCGCTTGGCCAGTGTGATCCCGTATACACGCGCGACCACGCCATGAACGGTGGAAGCAACCACCATACACGCTGCCGCAAAAACCGCGCGAGGATCACTCCCAGCGTCACGGCATTGAGCGTGTGCGCGGATGGAAAAGACCGGCCGGAGCGGCTGTTCTCGGGATGCGTAATCACCTGGACCGCGGGTGGTTTTGCAAT
>JBILWF010000160.1:0-5999 GCA_044370075.1 Chthoniobacteraceae bacterium
CTTTCCTGCCAACTCTTCGAGCGAGGGAATCTCTTGGGCTTGCATCATTTTCAGGTTCGGGATGGCACCGATTTTCATGGGTTAGATAATTCTAAAAGAGGGAAATCTCGACGGGACACCGGAAAACCTAGCGCCCGATGCTGATCGCCCGCGCGGCCATTGTGCGGGCATTTTTCGCCGCAGTCAGGTTGGCTTCGTATGCGCGGGAGGCCGCCATGAGGTCGACCATCTCCACAGCGATCTTGACGTTCGGCATCTGGACCATCCCTTGGGCGTTCGCGTGGGGATGCGCCGGGTTGTACACCAGATCCCCCGGCGTAGCGGTGTCCGGCTTTACCGCGGAGACGCGGACACCACGCTCCGCCTTGTCGGGACCGCCCATCACCGTCTCGAAAGTCACGAGACGCCGCTTGTAGGGCCCGCCCTCGGCGTCCTTGGTCGTGTAGGCGTTGGCGAGGTTTTGGGCCACAATGTCCATACGCACCTGTTCGGCGTTCAGGGCGCCCGTTGTGGCGTGGATTCCAGAAAGAAAATTCATGGCTGGTAGCTCCGGGTCGGGATAAGGGGATTTTTAAAAAATAGAGCGAAAATCAGGGCTGGGATCTGCCGGATATCGCCATGCGGGCAATACGCATGGAATAGCTCACAAACTCGGAAAGGGCATCGTACTCCACGGCGTTCTTCCCCATGGCCATGAGCTCGTCCTGCAAAACTACGTTATTCCCGTCCTTGCGCTGGGCGGGGGAATTCAAGTCGGTAGTCAAAACAGGGCGGGAAACCTGCGCCGGATTTCCCGCCCGCAGGGCCTCGGCAAAAACAGTGGTAAAACTCCTGTCCAGTTCAATCCGCTTGAAGCCGGGCGTTTCCAAATTGGCTATGTTTGAGGCGATAGCCCCCTGTTTCTGAAGCGAAACATCCAGAAGGACCTTCGATCCATCGTAGCTGGGGGTGGACAAAATTTTCTCAATCATGCCGGGAGTCTTGAAGTCGGTTGAGGCTCAAATTTCCCTTTGCTACGGGAGCAGAGGGTGTGCCAGAGGGCATCTGATTCTTAAAACTGGGTGGGTTACACGCTGCGGACGGGAATCCAAATACCCGGAATCCGCGCGGCGGGGGCGGAGGAGAGCGAGGAAACCATGCCGGACAGCGCTGCTCCAATGGGCGCCGAGCCCAGCGATCCAAGCGCTCCGACGGGCGCCGAGCCGGGCGCACCCATTGCGGCCATGCTGCGGTACGCCTGCTGAAGAAGCGCACGGGATTCCGCCGACACCGCGATTTCCAGCGGACCGCGCGTGGTGGAAATGGCGACGCTTCCATCGGCGCGAACCTCCGCCGCGGTCACCGCGCCCACGGGCTGGCTGGACAGGGCTTGGGATACCTCGGGAATCTGGAGGACCCGCTCCCTCAATTCCTCTAATTGCCTCTGCTCCAATCCCTTACCTGCGGCCTGAAACAGGGCGTGATCGAATCCGCGCCCCCGGGCGCCAGAGGATGGAACCGCGGATTTTCCGGAAGAATTCACTGCGCCGGCGAGGCGGGAAACCAGTTCGCCAGCAACGGAAGCCGCGCCAGCCACAAGGAGAGGAGTCATGCCTTTTATGATAGCAACCCGCGTGCCACGGGAGGCCTCGGAAAGTTTTATCCGTAAATGAGCAAACGCTCCGTCACCAGATGCTGCTGCCCGTGGTTGGCTATCTTGGCAATCGACAGTTCCGTTAAAGCGTGTCCCTCCGGCAAAAGCAGCATTCCCGTGGGCGTCACAATCCCGCGGGCCAACTGCATTCCGGGCTCCAACTCAGCTAAAAGCACCTCCCTCACGTTCTGCGGCAGATCCGAGAGACGCACCGCCCGCAGGAACAGGCGGACCGCCTCGGGGTCGAAAGCAGTGCCGCTTTCCCTCTGCACAAATTCGGCGGCAGCCTCCCTCGGCAGACCGGACTGGACAAAAGCCACGGCCACCGCGAGGCACCGGGCCGTCCAGGGGATACTCTGCCCTGCGAGCCCGTCCGGGTAACCTGCGCCGTCAAAGCGCTCGTGATGCCCGCGAATGGTAACGCCCACCTCAATTAACGGGTCGACAAAGGCGGCGAGGCTCTGGCCGATGATCGGATGGTACCGCATCAATGCATGTTCCTGCGCGGAACACGCTTCCGGGCGCATCAAAAGCCGGTGCAACAGCCCCCGGTCCAGCGCAACCATGCCGATGTCGTAAATCCAGCTGCTGGTCATCAACGCATGGCGCTGCGAATCGGTAAAATACTCCGTAGCCGCCATCGCCCGGCAAATTTCCACCACCCCCTGCGCCTGCCGGCCCAACAACGGATAAAACGTGCTGATCAGGCGGAAACACAGACCGAGGGAGTGCTCGAAATGAAATGAACCGTCACTCGCCCGTTCCCGATCGGCGTTGCGGCGCATCCCGTCTGCGAGCTCCGTCTCCAACCGCGCCTGGAGTGCGGCCACTCCTGCCTGCATCCTCTCTTTTTCCGCAAGGACTCGGGAACGCTCCAGCCCATCCCGCACGACCCCGCACAATTCGTCCCGCTTCCAGGGTTTCGAAACAAACCGGTAAATTTCCGCCGAGTTAACCGCCCGCACCAGCACATCACCCGAGAGCATTCCCGAGAGCAAAATCCGCGTGCACCGCGGGCGGAGCGCGGCCGCCCGCTGCAAAAGTTCCACCCCCTTCATCCCAGGCATGTTTTGGTCCGCAATCAGCACCCCGTATGCATCCTCCTCCAGCCCCGGCGCGTTAAAAACCCCGAGCGCCTCCTCCCCGCTGCGGCACACCTGCACAGAAAACCCTGCGGAGCAAAGGGTTTCCCCAAGCGCGCGGAGCAAGTCCGCATCGTCGTCCACCACCAGAACGCGGGGCACCGGTTGCGCGGTTGAGGAGTCGGGCGTCGCGCGGGAATCAGACATAAACACCTTGCCGCCAGAATGCTAACCCTCGGCAAAAAACTCGCCAGGGTTGGGATCCCGGAGATAAGAGCCCCGAAGCGAACGCAGGTTGATCTGGGAACGCTCCGTATCCTGCTGCTCCCCGCGGGCCGCGGTAAGCGCGGCACCGATCTGTTCCAGGTTGCGCCGCTCCATTTGCTCGAGGGACTCCAACCGCAGCCGCAGATCGCGGTTTCCCCTATCCAACCCCAGAAGACGGCCCAAATTTTGAATGAGGACGACAAGGGAAGCTTTCTCTCGCTGGGAGGCCTCCAACGAGTCGAATTCACCCCGTTGGATTTGGAGGGATTCCTGAGAGGTGAGTTCCTCGAAACGGACGATAAACCGCCAAAACTCGCGGAATTGCGAGGGACGGCTCATGGCAAGCAGGACGCGCGGAAGCTCCGAGCCCCCGGGGAAATTGCCTTCCTTCGGAGGAATCGCGCCCATGGCCTAGGAAACCTGTTTCTGCTGCTTGCGGAGCATTTCGTCCCATGCCTCCCGCAAGTCTGTGAGCATGGGATAGATGACGCGCAGCGGTTCCACTTCCTTGCGCACGTTTGCAGCCAGAAGTTGCGCAATCATAAAATCGTAGAGGGCGTACATTTGCCTGGGAAACTCACCCTGGATCTCCAAGTCCAGGGAAGCCTGCAGTTCCCGGAGGATGGACTGCGCCTTGACAATGTTGTTGTGGATTTCCTCGTTCCGGCGCGCGAGAGAATCCATTCCGAACCCGTGTTCCGCCCGGGACACAAAACGAAGGGCTCCATCAAATAACATCAAAATCAAAACACCGGGGCTCGCCGTGGAAACCGACGTAGCCCCGTACGAACCCGCAAGCTGTTTTGCCTGCCTGCGACCCTGTTCGACTTTCGTCACTGAGCACTCAGCTCGCTTTTACCGAGAAGCGTGGAAGCTACTTCCTTCAGCACGTTGTCCGAAGGGTACCCCGTCTTGGCCGCAATCTCCCTGCCATACGCCACCTTGTCCGGACGCACGGGAGCCTCGGTCGAGCGAAGCGCACGAGTCAACCGTGACACCACTTCGGCCGGGGAAAACACGTTCTCCACAACCTGCCGATGCGGTGAGCCCTGACTTTTCTCCACAGACGCTGCCTGTGGATTGGCCAAAGGCTGGAGAACTGAGGACTGGAGGCGCAGTGCCTGGATATTCATGCTCATACCCGTCTAATCGGCGCCCGCGGAGCTTTCTTTAGAAAATCTTGCGCATCGCCGTCCCCAGACCGCCCGCCGGTTCCACCGAGGAAACCGCGGGCTGCAGGCTGGCGTAATTCGAATATGCGGCAAACTGGGCAAACATACGCGGGCTCATGAGCACCGCCCCCCCGTCAGCCATGATTGGAAAACCGTTTTGGCCCAGAACTTTTTGATATTCCTTTGCAGCCACCGCGACGGCCGAGTTGGAGGAGTCGTACAGCACGTCGCTCGCCCAGTGAATCCGGCCCGAATCGATGTCCACCAGCTTGGAGCGCACCCCAAGCGCGACCGGACGGTAGGGCGAAAAATGCGTGATGTCTGTGAGCATCACACCCTCCACCCCGTACTGGTCTTTTAAACGCAGAAACAGATCCCCGGGGATCTTCTCCACCGAAGAAAGTTCCCTCCTGCCGATCAACCCCTCCATGGCATTGCGCGTGATGGGAACCACCTCAAACATCGCCTTTTTCGCCAGCTCCTCGTTGAAGGCGATGTCGATGTTTCTCAAAATATCCGCCGTGTACCGCTCATGCCAGACCGGCAAGAGCGCAACCCGGCGCATGGGACGTCCCGGGCTGGACGGCAGAAACCAATTCTGCGGCGAATCCGGGTGAGGCCGCGTTGCATACTTTGTCTCGGCAGTTTTACAACCCGTCGACACCCCGGACAGGCACAAGGCGGCGAAAAATAGGTGGATCAATTTTCTCATGAAGACTTGGGGAGCGAATTGGTGAGCTGGGAAAGCAGGCTTTGGGAGCGGGATTGCGCCTGCTCCATGGCGATGAAACTTCTCTCCAAGGCGGCCTTCCGCGCGGCCAGCTGGCGTTCCATGGTGTCAATCTGCCTCTGGAGCGTCTTGTTCTGGCTGGCAATCGCGTTCGTACTGTTTTTGAAAAGCCCGGGCGTCGTCGTGGACGTATCTAACACGCTGGAAGCAAGCCCCTTGAGACGCACCGCTAACCCCTGGTTGAGCACCGGAAGATAAACCGCGGAGGCGGAAAGGTTGCCCGTGAGCGTCACCGCGTTGCCCGCCGCGTTCTTGAGGTAAACGCGGGACGTGTTTGCATCAATCGAAGCCACCAGTGCTCCGGAAGGAATCCCCGAGCCGGTCAGAGCCTGCCCCACAGCCAAATTCGAAACGCTCGATGCCGTGAAATAATCGTTGCCCAGGGTTCCCGTTGCCGTAATCGAACTGGATCCCGAGTTGAACAAAGCGTTGACGCGGGAGGGATTATCCCGCAAGGCCGCAGTCAGCGCCGCAGAGTTCGTGACGGAGAGCACTCCGTTGCGGTCGAAGGTGATTCCCAGCCGATCCAAACGGTCGAAGCTCGAGCTGAAATTCCCGTACAGGCTGCCCGGGTCCTCGACTGCACTAAACAAGCGGCTGCGAACCGTGGAAAGAAGGTTCACCAAATCGCGGTTTCCGCTGAGAATCGCGGCCGTCACCTTGCCGTCTGACCCCACCGTGACCTTGGTCACATCCAGAATTTGGGTCCGCAAGTCATTGTAGGCCTTGATCAAGGCGTCGAACTTGTCGCTCCCGTTGTTCTCCGCGCCGGATACCTGAAACTTGTACGTGCCCGCTTGCGTTACTGAGAGTTTGGTTTTCCCAAACCCGTGCACCGATAGATCCACGGTGTTGCCCGAGGCCGTGAAAGTTCCCACGTTGGAGCCGTCCACCAAAAGCGTGCTGCCATTGGAGGAACCCACCGGTTTGCCGTTGCGAACCAGCGTATAGGTCATGGAGGTGCCCAGCTTGTAGTACGTGGCCGTATCGCTCGCATCGTACGGGCTGTCCCCGTCCTGCGGATTCCAAGCCTGCTGGGTAACGTCCTCCTGAGA
>JBILWF010000340.1:0-4177 GCA_044370075.1 Chthoniobacteraceae bacterium
TGAAGAAAACTTTGAAAAACTTTTCGTGCCCGCCCATGCGCGCGGGTCTCAAGGCTGAACCGGCACGCCGGGAGGCGGTTTTCGCGGTCGGATTTGCACGCGAAGAGTGGACGCTCCGGGCGCGCGGATCCCACGTGTACAGCGTCTGCGACCCGCCTCCGAACACAAACGCGACCTTACTCCCTTGCCAGAGTCCCAGCGTGCCTGCATATTTCGCCCCCCCAATTTTTAGAAACCGTCATTTGAGGCGCGCCCGATCCCTGCCTGCAATTTAAGGCAGGAAGAATCGGAAGTCGCACCGCATCGCCCTCCACTCCGATCCATGGACCACATTCGAAACATCGCAATCATCGCCCACGTTGACCACGGCAAGACAACGCTGGTGGACCAGTTGCTAAAGCAATCCGGCACATTCCGCGCGAACCAGGCCATCTCGCAAGAAATCCGGATCATGGATTCGATGGATCTGGAACGTGAAAAAGGGATCACCATCCGCGCAAAAAACGCGGCGTTCCGGTACAAGGATTACCACGTGAACATCGTCGACACGCCCGGCCACGCGGACTTTGGCGGGGAGGTCGAGCGCATCATGAAGATGATCGACGGAGTGCTGCTGGTGGTGGACGCGCACGACGGACCGCAGGCGCAAACCAAGTTTGTTTTGAAAAAGGCCCTGCAAAACGGCGCAAAACCCATCGTGGTCATCAATAAAATCGACCGCGACAATGCACGCCCCTTGAAGGTCCTGGACATGGTGTTCGAACTGTTCCTCGAACTGAATGCAACCGACGAACAGCTCGACTTCCCGGTTGTTTACGCGAGCGCCCGCGACGGGTTTGCCAAGCTGGAGGTAACCGATGAAAGCTCCACTATGGAGCCGCTGTTTGATTCCATCATCAAGCACATCCCTCCGCCGAAACCCTCGGCTGAATCGCACTTTCAATTCCTCGTCTCGAATCTGGATTACTCGGATTACCTCGGGCGGATCGCTTACGGACGCGTCGTGTCCGGGAGCATCAAGCAGGGCGACTGGGTTTGCTGCATCCACGCCAACGGCTCAAAAGAAAAGGGGAAGGTCACCGCGATCTTCGGCCACCAGGGGCTTCAAAAAATCGAAATCCCCGAGGCAAGCGCCGGTAACATTGTGGGCATTTGTGGATTTGAGGACGTTTTCATCGGCGAAACCATCACCGACAACGACACCCGCGATCCGCTGCCTTTTGTAGATATCGACCCGCCCACCATCGCGATGCGCATCTGCATCAACGACGGACCGCTGGCTGGGCGCGAGGGAAAGCTGCTTACCGCCCGCGAAGTGCGCGAACGCCTCATCCGCGAATCCCGCACCAACGTGTCAATTCAGGTCAGCGACACCGACACCGCCGGTCATTTTGAGGTGAAAGCCCGCGGAGAAATGCAGATTGCCATCCTGGTTGAGCAAATGCGCCGCGAGGGGTTCGAAATTTTGGTATCACGTCCCGAGGTGATTTTTCAGCGAGCGGAAGATGGTTCGCTGCTGGAGCCGATGGAATCGGTATATGTGGAGGTTCCCAACGAAAACCTGGGGGACATTCTCCAGTCCCTCGCGGCCCGCAAGGCGGACATCGTCAACATGGAGCACCTGCCCCACAGTGTGAGCATTCAAGCCGTCTGTCCCACGCGCGGGCTCATCGGTTTTGAAACTGATCTGGTCAACTCAACAAAGGGGCACGGCATCTACTCCCACCTTTTCAAGGAATACGGCGCGCACAAGGGCGACATCCCCTCGCGCAACAACGGGGTGCTGGTTGCCATGGAAAATGGCGTAAGCACCAGTTACTCCCTTGAATCCATTCAGGAACGCGGCCGCCTCTTCATCGGGCCGCAGGAGGAAATTTACGAGGGCATGATCATTGGCGAAAACGCGCGTCCCGAGGACATGCCCGTCAATCCCTGCAAGGCCAAGAAGCTTACGAACATGCGTTCCCAGGGCGACGGCAAGGGCATCTCCCTCGCCCCGCCGGTGCTCATGACGCTCGAACGGGCGATCGAATACATCTCCTCGGACGAATACGTGGAGGCCACTCCCAAGAGCCTTCGGTTGCGCAAGAAGATACTCGACGCCACCCAGCGCAAACGCGCTACCGCGAAAATCAGTTGAGTTCGCCCGGGTTCAAACCACGGGCGCCTTGAGGGCTCCCACGGGGTCTCCCACGGGGGCTCCCACGGTGCCCGGGGAGAGGTGGCACGTTTTTGGGGAAAACGTGCGGAGCGGACCAAGCTATACCGGCGCACCGGCGGCGCGGGCACGGGCGGCAGCCTCCTGCGCGCGGCGGGCGATCTCCTCGGGACTGGGCAGGGAGGCGAGCACTTCGGGCGGGATGTCAGCGGCGATGCTGGACAGCTTGACGAGGCACTTCTGTCTTTCGGCCAGCGCCTTGTCGGCATCGCGTTCCTTGGAGAAGCGCGACCTGGCTTTTTCCGAGCGCTCGCGCAAAAGCGAATAGACGTCGCCTCCCAGCAGCGCGGAGATGTCGATCTTCATCTTCTCGCGCTGCAAGTCCGCGTCGCTAACCACGTCGCCGTTGATGGGGCCCGCCTTGTACTTTGGAAACAAGATGGCGGCCTCCGGACATACCCGGGAGCAGGCGGGACAGTTTGTTTTGCAGTTGTCCTGATTTTGCACCTGAAGACGGCGCTCCGAATCGACGCCGTAGACTCCGAACAAACAGAACGACAAACACTGCATACAGTTCGTGCAGCGGTCGTAGTCAATGACGGGGAACCACGGTTTCCACTGGCCGGCGGGCGCTGCATTCGCCTCGAAGCGCGCGCGCTCGAGTTCGGGAGCAATCGCCGCGGACGACTCCAGCGCGGCCAAATCCACGCGGCGCGCGCCCTCCCCGGAGGTCTGCGTTTCGAAGTCGCCGACCCATACTTCCTCCCCGGTACGATCCCGGCCCACCCGCACCATGCATCCCTGGCCGAGCAACTGACGCACCGTTTCAAAGCGGCGGGTGCCGGTCAGGGCCTTGGCTCCGGAGCCTTCGTAAAGGGAAACACGCAAGACATTCTGTTGAAGGGCCATAAGATCAGGAATTCGCAGTTTTCGGAGCATCCGCTGCGGAGGCTTTCCCCGCGGGAAGATTCGGAACCAAGTTGCCGCTCGCGAGGGCGTGGAGGACGTCCTGAGCCGTTTCCACGCGGAGGTTGCACACCTGGGTTTCTTCCGGGTTCAACGCGGCGCCCGCCGCAGAAAAGAGCCATTTCACCGCTCGCGGATAGCAGGCCACAATTCGCACGGGACCGCCCTCCGCCAGCTCGTGCAGCAGAGGATCCTTGCGGGCGGAAAGCTCGCACAAATCGGCCACGGCATCGAAGGGACGCCCTGTTTCGCACAGCCCCTGCAGCACCGTCTCTTTGGCTTCCTTGGGCAGAACCTGGGCGTACTGACAGTGGCAGTACAGAATGCGGGGGGGAACACTCATGGGGTGGAATCCGGACTGTATTCCAGAAAACCAGAAAGAGAAAACAGCAGAATACCCCCTGTTTCAGGGCCTGCCGACGCCGTAATAGACAAAGCCCATCTCCCGCATGGTTTTGGGGTTAAATAGGTTTCTTCCGTCAAAAACCAGCGGTGTATGCATGCGTCGTTTGACCTCCGCAAAATCTTGTCGGGCAAAGTCCTTCCACTCCGTAGCCAGCACCAGCGCCTCGGCCCCGTCCACGGCTTCCAGCGGCGAGTCGCACAGTTTGACCGAGGGCGAAATCAAACCGTACTCGCGCGCCTTCTGCATGCCCTTCGGGTCATAGGCCGCCACAAGCGCGCCCTCGGATTCGATCTGACGCACCAATTCAATGGCCACCGAGTTGCGCACGTCATCGGTGTCCGGCTTGAAGGAGAGACCCCACACGGCAATCCGCTTGTCTTTGAGAACCCACAGCGCGTCGCGCAGTTTTTTGAGAAAGCGCTCGAGTTGGTTGGCGTTGATGCGTTCGACTTCCTTCATTAAATCAAAGGGCACGCCCAGATCCTCCGCAATCGCGATGAAAGCCTTCACATCCTTGGGGAAACAGGATCCCCCGTAGCCCAGACCGGCGTTGAGGAAATTGCGCCCGATACGCTTGTCCATGCCGATGCCGTCGGCCACTTTTTCAACATCCGCGCCACTTGCCTCGCAGATGGCCGACACCGCGT